>NZ_FOYO01000001.1:0-37885 GCF_900111945.1 Litoreibacter janthinus
ATCGCTGCCGTCAACGTCGTCTTGCCGTGGTCAACGTGACCAATCGTGCCGATGTTTACGTGCGGTTTGTTACGTGCAAATTTTTCCTTAGCCATAGCTTTGGGCGCCTTAGAATTAGGGGGGCCCATTGGCCCCGGTTCACTTCGCGCGCTACCTATGCAGGATCGAGGAAAAAATCAAGCGTCAGTTGGTCGTTCCGCCGCCCGCGGGCAAAGGTGCGACATCGGCGTCAGGCACCGCCTCTAGATTAGCCTTTTCCGCCAAGGCCTGAAGGTCGTCCTTTTCAGCGGCGGCTTTCGCGTCGGCGTCGACGTCCTGACCAAACAAATCGCCATTCGAGACCAACCACCGCTCCACCGCTTTGGCAAATTGCGCGGCGAGATTCTGCATCTGTTGGTCTTTGGAGTTGAAGAAACCAGACCCGATGAAGGTTTCGCCATCCAGCTGTTCCAAGACAAGGATTTGCTTGGAGCGTTTCTCCAGTCGCGTCTTGGTCTCGCTGTCCCAGACATGAACAGTTGCACTCAGTGCCGATCTTGGCGCCAAGGCAAGACGGCCACCCTTGGTCGCAAGAATGTAGCCATCGAGGCTGTAGCTGATGTGATAGAGCTTCTTACCATCATACCGTCGGAACCGCTTGTCGATCGCGGCTTCCAGCACCTTTTCCCACTCCTCGGCAGTGGCAGTGCGGGAGACACCCATCTTGCTTGCCTTGTCAGTCACTGCAACATTCAGGTCGAGCTTGAAGTCGCCCAATGGAACCTGGTCTTCAGTATCGGGGTTCGGAACCGCACATGCGGCCAGCAGAAAGACAGCCGACAAAGCCGTAAGAATAGCGCGCATGGACAAAGCCCCCCCAAGAGTTACGTCTGCTCTGGATAGCCGAGCGGTCCGAAGGGTGCAATCATACGCCGCGTTGCCGTGACGCCAAGACAGCATATATTAGGGAATATGAAAGACTTCGTAACCGCCTACCCTCCGCGCGTGAAGCTCGTCTCCGAAAAATGGGGCATCCTGCAATCCTTGCGGGCCGCGCAGCGTAATCTGATCGAGATCATCCCAGAGATCGCGCTTCACCAACCCATCGTCACCGGAAAGATGGGCAAGCCGTGGCATATGGTGATGGATCCCGACGCGATCCGGCGTATTCTGCGCGACAGGCTGGAGGATTATCCAAAGTCCGACGTCACAAAGAACATCCTTAGGCCTGCTATTGGCGACAGCCTCTTTGTCGCTGAAGGCGCTCATTGGCGTTGGCAGCGCCGCGCCGCAGCCCCTGTGTTTTCACACCGCAATGTAGCCAATCTAGCCCCTATTATGAGTGCTGCCGCAGAACGGTCCTGCGCGAGGATCGAGGCACAGGTGGGGCGCGCCGCGGACTTGTATTCCGAAATGGTCACGTCGACGTTTGAAGTGATCTCGGACGTAACATTTTCGGATGACGAAGGCTTCGACCGCGATGCCATCCACAAGGCGATTAATGGCTATATCGACAGCACCGCCAAAGTATCTCTGTTCGACGTCTTGGGGTTCCCCACCTGGATACCACGGCCTGGCAGAGTTCTGTCATCTGGCGGCACCAAGGCCATGAAATCTATGGCAGACGACGTGATCACAAACCGCAAAGCCAAGAAGGAAGGCGACGTCCTTGATCTTCTGGATCTGCTGATGGCAGGCGAAGACCCAGAGACCAAGCGCAAGATGAACACCTCCGAGCTTCGCGACAACCTTCTGACCTTCATCGTGGCGGGACATGAGACAACCGCACTGACGCTGGCATGGGCGCTCTACCTCTGCGCCTTTGATCAGGACGTCCAAGACCGTGCGCGAGACGAGGCGCAGTCGGCTTTGCACGGCAGAACCGCCACGGAAGCCGATCTCGCAAGTTTGCCCTATATTCGCCAGATCATCGACGAAACGCTGCGCCTCTATCCACCCGCGGCCTTTCTATCGCGCACCGCACAAGTGCAGGATGAGCTATGTGGACGCCCTATCGCACCAGGTGACACGGTGATGCTTCCGGTCTATGCGTTGCACCGATCGCGCCTTCTATGGGACGATCCCGACGCGTTCGATCCAGATCGGTTCGCAAAAGGCAAAAATATTGACCGCTTCGCCTATCTGCCCTTCGG
This sequence comes from Litoreibacter janthinus, assembly GCF_900111945.1. Classification (NCBI taxonomy): domain Bacteria; kingdom Pseudomonadati; phylum Pseudomonadota; class Alphaproteobacteria; order Rhodobacterales; family Roseobacteraceae; genus Litoreibacter; species Litoreibacter janthinus. The sequence goes on from NZ_FOYO01000001.1 coordinate 2,133, forward strand.
CGATGGTCCGCGAATCTGCATTGGCATGAGCTTTGCGATCCAAGAAGCCGTAATCATTCTCGCGACCATCCTGTCGCGGTTCAAGTTCACACGCGTAGAGGGCAAAGACCCCTACCCCGTTCTGATCCTGACCCTGCGGCCCGAGGGCGGCGTTTGGCTGAATGTGGAAAGTGCGTGAGAACTTAGAAAAGCCAAGGTCAGATATGCGGGATTCAGCTGCCGTTCAATCATAACAACAAAACGCCAAAAAAGAACATTCTGAGTTGGATTTACTTTGATCATGTCGCCGCTTGTTCCTTAGAATTATTACCTTACCAATATGCCTGTAGGAACCTTCGTAGTCTCGCTTCGAATTGCTACTGACCCATTCTTTTTCAGAAGGATTACTTTGATGCCCGAATATGTTTTTATTTCAGATCAACAAGTGAGCACAGATTGTGAGGCCATCGGACTTTCTGACTGGAGTAACAGAAAGGATAGTCGGGTCGAAGAACGAGAGGCGGAAATCATCCGGCAAATTATCGGTGACGAAGCCCTTGAGATTCCATTGTCTGAATTCAGAGCGGGCTTGGAGATCGAGCTTGAGCATGGGACAAAGTTTCCAACGGCCAATGTAAGTGGCAACCATCCCGTTGCGACTGGGCGCATCGTGCTTGCTCACCTGAAGGAGAGTCTCGACTACTATCTTCGACTTGTATGCATGGAACTTGAAATGGAACTAACTAACGCGCTTGCAGACGGAGAATCAGAGCGCGCTTTAGTTAAACGAAGGGATTTGGCCGCCGCTCGTGCAGTTCTTGAGAAGAAGGTTCTTGAAACGCTTTCCGGCGCTTCTTGATGTCCGACATATCGAGGCGGCATCGCAGCGACTGCTCCGAGCTCTAAGCTGGTATCTATCCCAGCGCAACTACCACTCAACCGAACTTATAGGTCTTCGGGAAACCGTAAGGCGGACGTTTACCTACACCAGCGCGTTTGCCCAACCATTCGGACATGTCTGGTTCGTGACGGGTTTTGCCGCCGCCCATGCCCCATGTCAGGCCTTCGTCCCAGACGAAAGTCGTCAAATCCGACAACCCGCCATCCAACTCAAGCGAGCCCTGCTTGCCGCGGGCCATGTTGTACTTTTGAAGCCGTACGCCTTTGCCGCGCCCCATTTCAGGAAGCTCGGAAGACGGGAAGACCAAGAACTTGCCATTCTCGCTGACTATGGCAACGTGATCGCCCGTTGCGGGCTTACAAACCACCGCGCGCACGTCGTCCTTCACGTTCAACACCTGCTTGCCGGATCGGGTTTGGGCGACCACATCATCTTCGGGCACGACAAAGCCATTGCCTTCGGATGAGGCGACCAGAAGCTTGCGACCCGGAGTATGGATGAACATATCCACGATCTCCGCCTCGTTCGGCAAATCGACCATCAGCCGCAATGGCTCGCCCATGCCACGGCCACCTGGAAGGTTCGCGGCCAGAACGGTATAGAAGCGCCCGTTCGACCCAAAGACCAGAAGCTTGTCCGTGGTCTCGGCGTGGAAGACAAAGCGGCCTTCATCCCCATCCTTAAATTTCAGTTCGCGGGTGAGGTCGATATGGCCGGTCATGGCGCGGACCCAGCCCATTTTGGAGCAGACGATCGTCACCGGCTCGCGATCGATCATCGCCTCCAAGGGGACCTCCGCGACCTCGGTCGCTTCTGCGAACTGGGTGCGCCGCGCTCCGCCTTCGCTGTCCTTGCCGAACTGCTTGCGCACGTCGCGCAATTGTTCCGTGATTCTCTTCCACTGCAGGTCTTCGCTGTCGAGCAGGTCTTCAAGCGCTGCACGTTCGATCATCAGCGCGTCCCGTTCGCGCTTCAGTTCCATCTCTTCGAGACGGCGCAAGCTACGCAGACGCATATTGAGAATAGCGTCGGCTTGGACCTCTGTCAGGGACGGCTCACCTTCGCGCTTGGACGGGCCGACATAGTCTTTTTCGTCCATCGCACGCGGGTGATCTTTGCCCCAGTCTTCAAACATGAGGCCTGATTTGGGATCGTCGTCATAGCGGATAATGTCGATCACACGGTCGAGGTTCAGGAACGCGAGAATGAACCCTTCCAAGACCTCCAATCGGTGGTCAATCTTCTCCAGTCGGTGCTGCGAGCGGCGTTGCAACACCTCGCGGCGGTGGTCAAGGAACGCGCGCAGGACCTCTTTGAGCGAACAAACCTTGGGTGTACGCCCGTCAATCAATACGTTCATGTTGAGCGAGAACCGCACTTCCAAATCAGAATTGCGGAACATCATCCCCATCAGAACCTCTGGATCGACATTCTTTGACCGCGGCTCCAGCACGACACGGATGTCCTCGGCACTTTCATCTCGAATGTCGGCGAGGATCGGAACCTTCTTGGTTTGGATCACTTCGGCAATCTTCTCGATCAGCTTAGACTTTTGAACCTGATACGGGATCTCGGTGATCACGATCTGCCAAAGGCCGCGCCCGAGGTCTTCAACTTCCCACTTGGAGCGCAGTCGGAACGAGCCGCGCCCCGTGCGGTAGGCCTCAAGAATGTTCTCGCGGGGCTCAACGATGGTGCCGCCAGTCGGGAAATCTGGGCCGGGCACATGTTCCAGCAGTGTCTCGTCGCGGGCATTCGGAGCTTTGATCAGGTGAATACAGGCGTTGATCAACTCGTCGATATTGTGAGGTGGGATGTTTGTTGCCATCCCAACTGCGATCCCGCTAGAGCCATTAGCAAGAAGGTTCGGGAACGTTGCAGGCAGCACCGAAGGCTCTTCCAACGTGCCGTCATAGTTAGGCCGATAATCAACCGCGTTCTCGTTGAGACCTTCCAGCAGCGCCTCTGCTGCGGCGGTCATGCGCGCCTCGGTATACCGGGCTGCTGCGGGGTTATCACCGTCGATGTTGCCGAAGTTTCCTTGCCCATCGACGAGCGGATACCGGACGTTAAATTCCTGCGCCAAACGCGCCATGGCATCGTAAATCGCCGCGTCGCCATGCGGGTGATAATTGCCCATCACGTCGCCCGAGATTTTCGCTGATTTACGGAAGCCGCCATTCGAAGCCAGCTTCAGTTCGCGCATTGCAAACAGGATTCGGCGGTGAACCGGCTTCAGACCATCGCGCGCATCCGGCAGCGCGCGGTGCATAATCGTCGACAGCGCATAGGTCAGATAGCGCTCGCCGATTGCGCGGCGCAGCGGTTCGAGCAGCTCTGCGGGCTCCATCTGGGGGGTGTCGGCGTTATCTGACATAGATGCTGTGTAGCGCTCCGATCAGGGAGGGTAAAGCCGCGAGATGATGCACCAGGGGAGTAATTCTTACCGTTTCCCCGTGTCCATTCCGTGGTAATATAGCCATAAGGCCTGAAACGCCTTGGGGGATTGTTAAATGTTTAAATGGGTCGTGGGCCTGTGCGCCACAATGTATATCGTTTTGATGACTGCCGGAGAGCCGTCACCAAATGAAGTGGCAGCGCGAGAAGTCAACGCGAGTCAACACGTTACCAGAAATGAGACGACGCAGCTGGAAACTCCAGTGGTAGTTATAGCTGCTCCGGCCGAAGCCGCAGAATCAATGCCGATTCCCGCCGTTGCGACAATCTCTGACATCATCGAATCCCCTGTTCTTGTTTCTGCAACAACAGAGGCAACCACACCCGTCGTTTCCGAGCCCATCGCAACCGAAGTCATTTCCGCGATCGCGCCTGAGGCTGCCGCGGACATTCGCCGTGTGACAGGCAAAAGGGTCAACCTTCGCGCCGGCCCTTCTACGACCACCGAAATCATTGGGCGCGCAGTGCGGAACGACAGTGCCGAAGTGATGGAACTCCTCCCGTCTGGCTGGGCTAAGGTCTACATTCTGGAAACAGGCCTTGAAGCCTATATTTCCAGCCAGTTTCTATCAAGCGCGGGCTAGAACCTTTGGACCGCATGCGGTAGCGCTTGCGCCATGACACGTAAATCAATTCTGATCACAGGCTGCTCCTCGGGCATCGGCTATGACGCAGCACACGCGCTGCACAAAAGAGGTTGGCAGGTTTTTGCGACCTGCCGCAAGCAAGACGACTGCGATCGCTTGGTTGACGAAGGGTTGGAAAGCTTCGTTCTCGATCAAAGTGATGCAGCGTCTATGAAAACGGCCCTCGAAGAAGTGCTGAGCCGCACCGGTGGTACACTCGACGCATTGTTCAATAATGCCGCTTTCGGCATTCCGGGCGCGTTAGAAGATCTGCCTACAGATGCACTGCGCTCGATCTTCGAGACCAACCTCTTTGGTTACCACGAACTCACCCGCCAAGTTATTCCGATCATGCGGGCACAAGGTCACGGGCGCATACTGAATTGCTCCTCCGTGTTGGGGTTCGTCACGATGAAGTGGCGCGGGGCGTATAACAGCACAAAATTCGCGATGGAGGGACTTACGGACACCTTGCGCATTGAAATGCGCGGCACCGGAATCGACGTTATCTTGATCCAGCCCGGGCCCATCACATCGAGAATTCGCCAAAACTCGGTCCCCCACTTTGAGAAGTGGGTCGATTGGAAGACCTCGGCCCGGAAATCCCAGTACGAAGACAACCTGCTGAAGCGCCTGTATGAAGAACGCGGGCCTGACACCTTCGAATTGCCCGCCTCAGCCGTGAGCGATAAGGTATGGCGGGCCTTAACAGACGCGACCCCGAAGGCCCGGTACAAGATAACCACACCGACATATTTGATGGCCGTCTTAAAGCGCTTGCTGCCAACCCGATTGCTCGACTGGCTAATTGACCGCATGTAATTCCGGTTCGCTTTTTGGCTATGCTCCGCTAGATGCAGTTCTAACATGTGCAACTCACGGGGGCTAACTTATGGCCGACGATCCACTTTTCATTGTTGTCGCTGTCGCATGCATCGCGGTGCTGATCATCCTGCTTATTGGCATCGGTGGCTTCGCGAAGGGCGGCGACTTCAATCGCAAGCATGCCAACCGCATCATGCGCTATAGGATAGGGGCCCAATTCATCGCCGTAATCCTTATTCTCATTTTTGTGTTTTTCCGGCGCATGGGAGGCGCGTAATCACATGGTCGTTCTGAACAAAATCTACACCAAAACCGGCGATTCAGGCGAAACCGCACTCGGCAACGGATCGCGTGTGGCCAAGCATTCGACGCGCGTCAACGCTTACGGCACTGTCGACGAGGCAAACGCAACGGTCGGTCTGGCGCGCCAGCATGCCGACAGCAGTATGGATAGCCAACTGGCGATGATCCAGAATGACCTATTTGACCTAGGCGCGGATTTATGTCGCCCTGACATGGAAAACGACGCTACCGCAGAATACCCGCCCCTTCGGATGGCAGCAGCGCAAGTTGCGCGGCTTGAATCCGAAATCGATGCGATGAATGCCGCACTGGAACCCCTCCGCTCGTTCATTCTTCCTGGTGGGTCAGCCCTCGCGGCGCAACTACACCTGTGCCGGACGGTTTCGCGCCGGGCCGAGCGTTTGACGGTGGAGCTGGCGACAATGGAATCAGTGAACCCCGACGCGGTCAAATATTTGAACCGCTTGTCAGACTGGTTTTTTGTTGCGTCCCGTATCGCGAATAATGACGGCAAAGACGATGTGCTCTGGGTCCCAGGGGCAAACCGCTAGCGCAAACAACTTGCGTTTATGAAATTTTTTCTGCTTTTTTCACAAACGCGGCGTCACAGGACGGTGTCGCGTCGATTTTAACCTGTTTTCCGAGGGCAGCCTCAGCTATCTCGGAAAGTGGAATTACAACATGCCCACTCCGGGTGCTGATCTAGGGAGATACCGCTGATGAAGGTCCTCGTACCCGTCAAACGCGTGATCGATTATAATGTGAAAGTCCGTGTTAAGGCGGATGGCAGCGGCGTCGATCTTGCTAACGTCAAAATGTCCATGAACCCGTTCGACGAAATTGCTGTCGAACAAGCTATCCGCCTTAAAGAGGCTGGAAAAGCGGAAGAGGTTGTGGCGGTTTCCATTGGTGTGAAGCAAAGCCAAGAAACATTGCGCACGGCGCTGGCCATGGGCGCGGACCGCGCGATCCTGATTGTAGCGACTGACGACGTGCATAACGACATCGAGCCGCTGGCGGTTGCCAAGCTGCTGAAAGCGGTTGTCGACGAAGAGCAGCCGGGTCTCGTGATCTGCGGCAAGCAAGCGATTGACAACGACATGAACGCCACCGGTCAAATGCTCTCAGCGCTTCTCGGCTGGAGCCAAGCTACGTTCGCCTCAGAGTTGGACATTGACGGCGACAAAGCCGTGGTAACCCGCGAAGTTGACGGCGGTTTGCAGACCATTTCTGTGAGCATGCCAACAGTCGTGACGGCCGACCTGCGCCTGAACGAGCCGCGTTATGCGTCGCTGCCAAACATCATGAAGGCCAAGAAAAAGCCTTTGGACGAGAAGACTCCCGCAGACTACGGCGTGGATGTTGGCAACCGCCTGTCGATCGTCAAAACGGCAGAACCAGAGACACGTAAGGCTGGCATCAAAGTAGCTTCTGTTGAAGAGCTGGTCGCGAAACTTAAAGACGAAGCGGGAGTAATCTGATGGCTGTTCTACTTCTTGCAGAAATCACCGATGGCCAGTTGGCCATGGATGCCACCGCGAAAGCCGTAACTGCGGCAAAACCGCTGGGCGACATCACTGTGCTGTGCTGCGGCGCGACCTGTTCCGCTGCTGCCACGGAAGCTGCGACCATCGAAGGCGTAGCCAAAGTGCTTTGCGCTGAGCATGATCTTTATGGCCACCGTCTCGCTGAACCTGCTGCCGATCTGGTGGTTAGCCTTGCCGGCGATTACTCGCACATCGTTGCACCTGCCACGACCGACGCGAAAAACCTGATGCCACGTATAGCAGCATTGTTGGACGTAATGGTCATCTCTGACATTACAGCTGTAATCGACGCCGACACGTTCGAGCGTCCGATCTATGCGGGCAACGCACTGCAAACTGTCAAATCCTCCGACGCGACGAAGGTTATCTCGGTGCGCGGTTCGGTCTTTGACGCGGCTGGCACTGGTGGCTCCGCTTCTGTTGAAAATATCGGCGCTGCTGCCGATCCCGGGTTGTCGTCTTGGATTGAGGACAAGGTTGCCGAGTCCGACCGTCCAGAGCTGACATCTGCCGGTATCGTTGTGTCCGGCGGGCGTGGCGTTGGTTCGGAGGACGATTTCGCTTTGATCGAGAAGCTGGCAGATAAGCTTGGCGCAGCAGTGGGTGCATCCCGTGCGGCTGTAGACAGTGGCTACGCCCCAAATGACTGGCAAGTCGGACAAACCGGAAAAGTGGTTGCTCCTGATCTATATATTGCCGTGGGGATTTCGGGCGCCATCCAGCACTTGGCTGGAATGAAGGACTCCAAAGTCATCGTAGCGATCAACAAGGACGAGGAAGCTCCGATTTTCCAAGTTGCGGACTATGGTCTGGTTGCAGACTTGTTCGAAGCCGTACCGGCATTGATCGACGCTCTTTAAGCGTCGTTGCTAAATAATTGGAAAGGGCTCGCCAAAAGCGAGCCCTTTTTTTTGTGACTACAGCACTTTGAGCAGTCGATCAGCGATCTTGCGATGCGTCGAGGGCCCTATCATTTCTTGCGCGCTAGGGGCCTCCATCGCACTGTAGACCATCCCATCAACTTGCCCCCGCTCATGCGCGATATCGACTTCAACAATTTTCTCCACAAGCCCTTCGAGACGACCAATCAGCGGAGCGTCCAGAAATAGCGGCTCCGCCCCCAAATCGGCCGAGGAGGCAATCGCGGGTTGTGGCTCTCGCAACCAGAGCAGAATGCAGCGGCCGTTGATCTGTCGCAGCATCAACTCCATCCGAGCGCCCCAGGCGGCACGCAACTCCATCTCGATCGCAGCAAATCGCTGTGGTGAAACAGCCTTCAGAGTCGTGAGCATGTGTCGCGTGAAGGAAAATTCGCTAAAATCGACTTCTCGATAAATTGACTTCAACAAAGTCGACGCCTTGAGAAAGCGATCATTGCGCCTTGCATGGACAGAATAGAACCGGTTCGACATGTTCTGCGCGCCCATCACTTGGATGATGGTGGCCTTTGATCGGTTGCAAAGCGCCATCAACGACGGATCGTGCACAAACGCATCAACGCCAGCGTTTACCGCGCTGAAGTTTGCGCAGGGGATACCTTTGGCATTCTCCACCAGTTCGACGAACGGCTTCTCCACAAACTTTCCATAGGTTTCGCTACCTCCGATAAACGAAAAATAGTCCTTTTTCAGACTCCGCCTCGGCCCGCGAAACAAGAGTTTCGATTGGCCGTAGCGGCATTGATTGTAGTTTAAAGGACTTGCATCCACTCTTTCATAGGCCATTGCCCCACCTCAATTTCGACTCACCCAACGCTACTTTTGCAGGTGCTGCTTGCCAAAAAGCTAAAGTGTTAATTTCTGTAAACTTTTAGACGCCAGCCGCACTTGCACGCCACCCTCGCCACGGCCTATCTTGACCGAGACCCGATGGAGTATGCGGATATGGAAATCTCGAAAGTTGGCGTGGTTGGCGCAGGCCAGATGGGCAATGGCATTGCCCATGTATTGGCGCTCGCGGGTTACAAAGTGCTGATGAACGATATCTCTCAAGACAATCTGGACAAGGCCATTGAGATCATTCAAGGCAATCTCGATCGCCAAGTCAGCCGTGAAAAAATCACTGCAGAAGAACGCGATGCAGCGATGGCCAATATCTCGACGACGCTGACTTTGACCGATTTAGGTCCGTCCGACCTAATCATAGAAGCAGCCACCGAACGCGAGACCGTAAAGAGCGCGATTTTCGAAGACCTTCAGCCGCATCTTTTGCCGCATACGATCCTGACATCGAACACGTCGTCGATCTCCATCACACGACTGGCTTCTCGCACCGACAGGCCTGAAAAATTCATGGGCTTCCACTTCATGAATCCGGTTCCGATCATGCAGCTTGTGGAACTGATCCGCGGCATCGCAACCGACAAGGATACCTATAAAGCGTGTTTAGCTGTGGTTGAAAAGCTGGGCAAAACCGCTGCAAGCGCTGAGGATTTCCCAGCTTTCATAGTGAACCGCATTTTGATGCCGATGATTAACGAAGCCGTCTACACCCTTTACGAAGGCGTCGGCTCTGTAAAATCAATCGACGAGTCCCTCAAACTGGGCGCCAATCACCCGATGGGGCCTTTGGAGCTTGCGGACTTTATCGGCCTCGATACCTGCTTGGCGATCATGAACGTGTTGCATGACGGACTGGCAGATACGAAATACCGCCCCTGCCCTCTTTTGACGAAATATGTGGAGGCCGGATGGCTCGGCCGCAAGTCACAGCGTGGCTTCTACGACTACCGGCAAGACCCGCCAGTCCCGACACGCTAAACCGGCTATTTCTTGGCCTGCGCCTTAAGCGACAGAGTCTTTTCGCGCAGCCACGCAACAAATCCACGCGGATTGCTGGACCAATTCTTGATCTCTTCAGGGTCAATCGCCTCGCCGACGATCGGGGCCTGAGGTTTATAAAGCGCGTGGCGCACTTCATAGATCAAGAGCCCCTGCCTCAAGGTTGCAGATATGCGGTTGGCTATCTGGTAAGCGCGCGAATTCTGCCCCGGGAAATAGATTGGAACGACCTTAGCACCGGACCTATGGATCATCTTCGCTGTGAACGGATTCCACTCGGCTTCTATGGCAGGGCCAAAGGCCGTCTCAGACGTTGCCACGACCCCGGAAGGGAATAGAACAATCGCACCGCCCTCTTTCAAATGCTCCATTGCTTTACGCCGCATCTCTAAATTCTGCTGAAGCGCGTCTTCTTCATGCGGAAACGGGACGGGGATCATGAACATGTCGATCGCATTCACACCGGTGAGCAACGACCGCGTCAGAATTTTATAGTCGGTGCGCACGCGACCTATCAGGTCGGCAAGAACCATCCCATCGACCAAACCGTGCGGATGGTTCGCAACAAATATGACGGGTCCATCCTTAGGAATATTGTCGATCTGCTCTTGAGGAGTCTGAAGCTCAATGCCCATGACATCCAAAGCATCGCGCCAGAACCCCTGACCGAACCTTACACCACCCCGCTCGAACTTTCGGATCAAGTAGAGCAAATGGAGCTTGCCGGTGATGAGCTCCATCACGCGGATGGTGTTGGCTTTCCACGGGTTGGTGAAAGTATTGGCGTAAGACAGGTTACGCTTGTCATACGCGACATATTCCGGGTGGTCGTAGGGAAGATCCTCGGTCCTAGGAGGGTCTTGCGGCGCGTCATTCATATCCAGCCCCGCATTCAAATACCTTCCCCGAACTTGTCTGCTACCAAAGCTTCTAGCGCCTTCATGGCCGCTTCTGCGTCGGCCCCGCTGATACGAACGTCGATGGATGTCCCACGTGACGCCGCCAGCATCAACAGTCCCATAATGCTGTCGCCGGACACATCCATACCGTCCTTGGACACAGTAACCCGCGCATCGAAATCTTCGGTCACTTCCACAAACTTGGCGCTTGCACGCGCGTGAAGGCCCTTCTCGTTGACGATGTTAAGAGTGCGTTCAATCATCGTCATTGAGGTCCGTCAAAACTGTTAATGTACTTTCGACCCGCTTCTTTGGCGAGGTCCACAGCATCTCCGACCTCATAGCTGCGAGACTTGGCGAGCTTGATCAGCATGGGAAGATTAGCCCCATACAAAATTCTACGATTACCGGGGCTGCACGCCAAGAGCGAAAGGTTTGACGGCGACCCGCCGAACATGTCGGTCACGACAACAACGCCGTTGCCCTCATCCACGCTGTCAGCAGCTTCACAAATTTCTGCTTGTTTGAGGCTGCGGTCGTGAGATTCTTCGATCGTAATTGCCCGAATTCCGGTTTGCTTACCGACCACATGTTCGACCGCCGACAAGTATTCCCTTGCCAGCCCGCCATGTGCGACGATGACTATTCCAATCACCCGACAAACATCCCGTTCAAGTGCCCCCGACGCCAGGCTTGGCCCGGCGCTCCATTTCCCGATGCCTTATAGACACTTGCCAACCCTTATTTGCAAGGGCCTTGCCCATCATTTCCGCCACGGCAACCGAACGATGTTGGCCACCTGTGCAGCCCAACCCTATCGTGAGATAGGATTTCCCTTCGTCATGAAACGCAGGGAGGAGCAGAACTGAAAGATCGATGATCTTCTCAAAGAACGGGTGAAAACGGTCATCCGCCGTCACATAGTCCTCAACTTTTTTGTCAGTTCCAGTCAAACCACGTAGTTCGGGTTCCCAATGCGGATTGCGGAGAAACCGGCAGTCAAACACCATATCAACGCCATGTGGCACCCCTCGTTTATAAGAAAACGAGTTGAGCAATACTGACAACCCCGAATAGCCTGGTGATGCAAACAGCTTCGTCACTTCATCACGTAATTCATGTGGTGATAGATCTGACGTATCGACGACCGCATCACTACGCGACTGGATCGCGACAAGCAGCTCGCGCTCGCGCCGCATCCCTTCCTGTAGGCTCTCATTTGGCGCCATTGGATGCGGCCTACGGGTTTCAGAGTAACGCCTGATCAAAACATCTTCGCGCGCATTGAGGTAAAGCAGGCTTACTTCCGCGTCGGTCCGTTTCTGCAACGTATCCACGAGCTTTATCAACGCCTTGGTTGTAAAGTCCCTGTTTCGCACATCCACACCGAGTGCGATTGAACGCTCGAGCGGCGGACCATCGAGAAGCCTCGGGATCAATGACAAAGGAAGGTTGTCGATGGCCTCGAAACCCAAATCCTCAAGTGCGTTGATAGCCGTGCTACGACCAGCGCCAGATGGGCCAGTTACAATTACAATTTGGTGTGGATTGGTCCTAAGGCGTTCTTTGGTCATTTTTCCATAGAAGCGTGAAAACCATACTTAAGAAAGTGCAAAAGCGCTGCTGGCAGGTGTGAAGACGTCACCATCTCGAGAAGCGGAACGACATGTTGCCCAATTCGAACACTGTTCTCCACTGGCATCCGATCGTCTGTCACTTTGTCTAGGTCTATCACGGCAAGAAGCTTGGTGGGCCCTACACACGGAGCTGCGAGTATCCCCAAGCCGCGCGCTTCAATCGCCTCGGGCAGGGAGGCGGGGCGTGAGGCGATCGGGGCATCAGGGGTTTCCGAGAGATCGCACCGATCGTCTGCCACCAAATCTGCGCCTAGAGCCAGAAGTTGCAAAGCCAAAGCTGATTTTCCTGAGCCTGACGCTCCGATGATTAATAATCCACGGCCTTCCACAGAGACGCAGGAAGCATGCACTTGGCACGGGAGGTTGAAGTAGTCAGTGAGCATTTAGGCACGCTAGGCTCAAACGAAACGCTGTCCCAGCCGAATATCCATCAAGCGCTTAGGTAGGCAGGCCGACGACAAAGCGTGCGCCAAGGGGTTCGGACGTTACATCCGCATCCGTCGGTCGAATATTCTCGGCCCAGATTACTCCGCCATGCGCCTCGATAATCTGTTTGGAGATCGCCAAGCCCAGACCAGAATGATTGCCGAACTGACGTTCAGGGCGTTCTGAATAGAAGCGGTTGAACACTTTGTTCAAGGCCTGCTCGGGAATACCAGGGCCAGTATCTTCAACGACTACAAGAACGCGATTATCACGACGGCGCGCCCAAATGCGGACCGCATCGCCTTCTTCACAGAAGGAAGTCGCATTGGTGATCAGGTTCACGAAGACCTGCGCCAGCCTTGCTTCCAAACCGTGGATGATGATCGGCTCATTTGGAACATCCATAATAAATTCGACGCCATTCTCGGCGGCCTGCTGGCCCAAATATTCGGTCAGATTATGGATCATTCGCATCAGGTCAAACGGCTCTTCGTCCTCTTTGACCAATTCGCTGTCGAGACGGGAGGCGTTGGAAATATCGCTAACCAAGCGATCAAGACGCCGAACATCATGTTCGATCACATCGAGAAGTCGACCACGCTGTTCGTCGGTTTTTGCGACATGCAGCGTGCCGACTGCCGAGCGCAAAGACGCCAGCGGGTTCTTGATTTCATGGGCGACATCGGCGGCGAACTGTTCGTTCGCGTCAATGCGCTCGTACAATGCGGACACCATCCCTCGCATCGCACCAGACAGGCGGCCGATCTCATCCGGCCGGGCTGTAAGATCTGGGATGCGAACGCGGCTCGGGCTGACTTTACGCGCGTTTTTGTCTTGGCCCAGCTCGGCTGCCGCTGCGAGATCTGACAATGGATTCGCGATTGTAGAAGCAAGCACGAGGCTCAATCCGATCGAAACCAGAATTGCTATAACAAACATCTGCAAAACCTGCTCACGCTCGCTGCGGACCAAATCGTCGATCTGACCTGCGACAGTTGACAATGCGATCACACCCAGGACTTGGCCATTACGCTCGATTGGCGTTGCAACCGAAAATATGCTTCCTCCGGCGCCGTCAAGGCCCGTCCGGATTTGGGTCTCCCCCGCCGCGGCACTAGCGAGCAGTTTGCGAGCTTCATCCTCGCCCGTCACGTTCGGCATTTGTTTTTGGTTAGAGCCGAATGCGCCGGAAATGCCTTCCCAGATGCTGTTCAGGAAACCTGTAATAATCGTGCCGTTCTTGTCGTTCAAGAGCTTCTCAGTACCAGGAAGAAGCGGGCGCTCTGTCCCGATGGTACTTGCCAGCAAGGCCTGGCTCGGCGAGAAAACAAAGACCTCGACCCCCGGTGCGATATCCAACGCACTGAGCGTCGCGGACGGATTTTCTAGGCCAGCCTCGTCGCCGTTGATTGCCAGCTGCGCTTCGAAAACGTCTGCTATCAGTTGCGCCTCAGAAACAAAGGCCACCTCTCGCTGCGCGACCAGACTGTCGCGAAACGGGTTGAGGAACAGAACGCCAGCAACCAATAGGACAAGCGCCAGAAGGTTGAAGGTAATAATTTTGCGCGCCAAGGGGGAGCGGTTCAGCGAAATCAGAGTTCGCTTCTCACGTCTGGTTCTAAGCTCTTGCTCGACGCCGTCTCCCGACTGCGTCCAATCCTCGCCCATGACCAGCTCTGCGTTTTTAGCAGGCCTAGAGTCCGCCACAGAAAACCTCGACACCAATGACATTGTTACTCTTCGTTATATCTGTAACCGATGCCGTAGAGTGTCTCAATCGCTGAGAACTCATCGTCCGCCGTGCGCATCTTCTTGCGCAAGCGTTTGATGTGGCTGTCGATGGTCCGGTCATCAACATACACCTGATCGTCATAGGCCACATCCATCAGCTGGTCGCGGGACTTAACAAAACCAGGACGCTGCGCCAGTGCCTGCAAAAGCAGGAATTCGGTGACGGTCAGCGAGACATCGTTGCCTTTCCAAGTCACGGTGTGACGAAGTGGATCCATCGTTAGATCGCCGCGCACCATCGTCTGCGCAACTTCGCCTTCGCCAGCGTCGTCTTTCGCAATCGCATCTTTGCGACGCAGGATAGCGCGAATTCGTTCGACCAGAAGGCGTTGTGAGAATGGCTTGCGCACATAGTCATCTGCGCCCATACGCAGTCCAAGAACCTCGTCAATCTCATCATCCTTTGAAGTGAGGAAGATAACGGGAACTTCGGACTTCTGGCGCAAACGCTGCAGCAGATCCATGCCATCCATACGGGGCATCTTAATGTCCAATACAGCCATGTCGGGCATTTTTCGGGTGAAAGCGTCCAGCGCACTTTGCCCGTCATTGTAAGTTTCTACCTCGAAGCCTTCGGCCTCAAGAGTCATTTGGACGGACGTCAGGATGTTCCTGTCGTCGTCCACCAACGCGATTTTTGACATTGGGGGTCCCTTTGTACTGCTCGTTGCTCTTGTTCTTTTTTTCTTACCATCGGGCCTCGGAGCAACAGAATCAACGAAATTGTGGCGAATCGGCTCTTCACCACCCGCATTTGGGCATTTCGGCCCTAATGTTTGACTAATTTGCCGCACATCCACCTAATGATAACGCTATCACGTCGTCTCCGACCGGTTTCCTCGCAAAACCGACGTGCTATACGAGAACCAGTTGCTCCGCCGGGGCAACCCCAGCGGATACAGGACCCGCTCGGCACAAGGACAGGCGGGACTACTCCCGCAACAGGAGCAAACTCATGATCACAGGACGCGTTAATCCGGCGCAGATGTTGGACAAACAGGGTATTACCGGCCTTGGGGGCGTCTATTACAACTACCTAGAGCCAGCCCTGATCGAAGAGGCCCTGAAGCGCGACGAAGGCACATTGGGCAAGGGCGGCTCGTTTTTGGTAACAACCGGAAAGCACACCGGCCGGTCGCCGAAAGATAAATTCGTCGTACGCACGCCATCTGTTGAAGACACTATCTGGTGGGACAACAACGGCCCCATGGCTCCGGAGGCGTTCGACGTCCTTCACGCCGACATGTTGGAGCACATGAAGGGCGGCGACTACTTCGTCCAAGATCTTTTCGGTGGTGCCGATCCATTGCACCGCTTGGACGTCCGGGTTGTGACCGAATTGGCGTGGCATGGCTTGTTCATCCGCCACCTTCTGCGCCGCCCAGACGCCGAAGAACTGGCAAGTTTCGTGCCTGAATACACAATCATCAACTGCCCAAGCTTCAATGCGGATCCAGAACGGCACGGCTGCCGCTCGGAGACAGTCATCGCGATGAACTTCGACAAGAAGCTGATCCTGATCGGCGGCACCGCCTATGCTGGTGAGAATAAGAAGTCTGTGTTCTCGCTTCTCAACTACTTGCTGCCAGAGAAAGACATCATGCCAATGCATTGCTCGGCAAATCACGCGCACAACAACCCAGCGGACGCCGCCGTGTTCTTTGGTCTGTCCGGCACAGGCAAAACCACGCTTTCGGCTGACCCATCCCGTACCTTGATCGGTGATGACGAGCATGGCTGGTCAGATCGCGGCATCTTCAATTTTGAAGGTGGCTGCTACGCGAAGACCATTTCGTTGTCTGCTGAGGCGGAGCCAGAAATCTACGCCACGACTGAAAAGTTCGGCACCGTGATCGAGAACATGGTGTTCGACAAGGACACCAAAGATCTTGATTTTGAGGATGACAGCCTGACCGCAAACATGCGCTGCGCCTATCCTCTGCATTATATTTCGAACGCTTCTGACACAGCGCTTGGGGGCAATCCGAAGAACATAGTAATGCTGACATGCGATGCGTTTGGCGTGCTGCCTCCGATTGCACGGCTCACACCAGCGCAGGCCATGTATCACTTCCTATCCGGCTTTACCTCTAAGGTGGCTGGCACCGAACGCGGTGTAACCGAGCCGGAGCCGACATTCTCAACATGTTTCGGTGCACCCTTCATGCCGCGCCGCCCAGAAGTCTATGGCGATTTGCTCCGCAAGAAGATCGCCGCTCACGGTGCATCTTGCTGGCTGGTTAACACCGGCTGGACCGGTGGCGCATACGGCACTGGCTCCAGGATGCCGATCCGTGCGACCCGCGCTTTGCTTACGGCTGCTCTGAACGGCTCACTGAACGAAGGTGAATTCCGCAAGGATCCAAACTTCGGCTTCGAAGTTCCAGTCGCCTGCGACGGTGTCGCAGACTCACTGCTCGATCCGCGCCGCACTTGGGAAGATGGTGCAGCCTATGACGCTCAAGCTGCGAAACTCGTGGAAATGTTCGCTGAGAACTTCGGTCAGTACGTTCCCTTCATAGACGACGACGTGAAGAACGCCGCAATCGGATGAACCAAACTACGCTCAAAGCCAGCATCTCGGTTGGTTTTTGGGCCCTTGGCTCTATAGCTCAGGCGCAACACATAAACAGTGTTGCGCCTGATCGCTTTTACGACGACACAATTCTCTCATCGATGGATTACGGTTTGGTTTGCCCATCTGGCACCGCCAAGAAACTACCTGCGCCGGACACCCATCTGGGCTTCATCACCCAACGCGATCAGAACCAGAGCATCGAGCACACGACCCAGATCGTGCCGCTAGCGAAAGGCGTCGGGTTTGGAGTTGACGTTCAGTTGCCAGAGGGCACCAACCTGCGCGATGTGGAGATCACTGTATTCCACCCGCCTTATATTGGAACGGACGTAACCGAAGAACTTTGGCGTACGGACCTTGTGCCGCGCACGTCCAACCTGAACTTCTTTCTATTCGAGTTTCCGTTCGAAATGGTCGCGGGCGACTGGGCCTTGCAGGCCAGCCATGAAGGTAAGTTGCTGTATGCAGTAACCTTCAAAGTTGTGGATCCGTCGCGCATCCGAAACCTTTCAAGTTATTGTTCAGGCCTTCTTTTGTCCTAACCCAACAATCCACGCCGGATCAAATTCAGACCGGCAAGCAGCAGCACCCAAGACGTGACTTTTCTGAACGTCGATTGATCAATCCGGTCCTGCACTTTGAACCCAAGCCAGATCCCCAAAATCGCAGGCAAGATCAGCACCGCAGAGAATGGAAGCGTTTCGGCGCGAAGAACACCCGACTGTAGATGCGCAAACATCAGCATCATCGCACCTAGACCGAACACAACACCCTGTACACGCATCTGCTCTTGCTTGGGCGTATCAACCGCAGTCAGATACAGCACAGTCGGCGGCCCCCAGATCCCTGAAAGCCCTGCCACAAATCCGGCAAAGGTTCCGACAAGCCCCTCTGCGAGAGCGCTCCGACCCGCCAATTTGGGGCTCCACCCCATCAATTGCAGGGCAGTAAACCCAGCGACAGGCAAGCCAATCGCGAGATACAGGGCATTTGACGGTATAAGATTTACAAGCTGCGCGCTTAGGACAAGCATCACAGCCCCTGCCCCCAAGAAGAGCTTGAAATTTTTGAGGGAAGTCCACGCAGCTCCGATGCCCTGACGAAGCGACTGAATTACGTTCGTCGCCATGGTTGGCAGGATCAATCCGGCCAATGCTAGCTCGGGCGAAAGGAAGCTGCTCAGACCGGAGATGAAAATCGTCGGCATGGCGAAGCCCACAACGCCTTTTACGAAACCGGAAACGACGCCGATAAGCACAGCCACTGCAAGTAACTGGGGAGAAATGATTGGGAACAACTCTTCCATATCGCATTGGTAGCTCGCCTGTTTTTCGGGCGCACCAAATAAATCTCCGCGACATTTTCGTTCAACGGTCTACATTTTTGCGCATCAAAGTTGCGCTGCAAGTGCAAAAGGATTATTTCGATGAAGAGCTTTATAAAGGATTCGAGACATGGCCCATGATGGACAGGATATGACCCTCGCGACCCCGACTGATACGGTTCTGCCGGATCTTACTACTTTGACTGCCGCAACCCTTGGTCCGATCAGTGATTTACTTGCGAAGGCAAAAGACCTTGTTCGCGAACAACTGACTGATAACGATCGGATTTCTGGCACATTACTTGAACAAAACCAGACGGCCGCGCACGGGTTGGCATGGCTGGCAACCTACGTACAATCCCTGACCCAAATGCAGAAATGGGCTGAGAAATTGACTGCGGATGGCAAGTTTTCCGAGGTTGAGCAGCTGATTCACCAAATCGCATTCGGAGAGTATTTGGGCCAAATTCAAGGCGGCATCCCCATGTCTCAAGGCGAAATTCTGCGCTTGCGAGATATCGGATTGTCGCATGATGACCAGCTTTCCATGATGACACCCGAGGTTTTGACCCTCATGGGCTCTGGCAATACGCAATCTGCACGCTCACGCCTCGTTGAATTGATGCAAGAGCGTTCCGCCGAGATCATCACCGGCGCGTCCGGCCTTGATGACGAGCTTGAGATGATCAGAGAGCAGTTCCGCCGTTTCTCTATCGAAAAGGTCGAGCCTTTCGCGCATGAATGGCACCTCAAAGACGAGCTGATCCCGATGGAAATCATTGAAGAGCTTGCTGAGATGGGCGTTTTTGGCCTGACCATTCCAGAGGAATATGGGGGCTTCGGCTTATCCAAAGCCTCCATGGTCGTGGTCTCCGAAGAACTATCGCGCGGCTATATCGGGGTAGGTTCGCTTGGTACGCGTTCCGAGATCGCAGCGGAGCTGATCTTGTGCGGCGGCACGGACGAGCAAAAGGAAAAGTGGTTGCCGAAACTGGCCTCCGCCGAGACCTTGCCCACCGCTGTATTCACCGAGCCTAACACGGGCTCCGACCTTGGCGCATTGCGCACGCGTGCCTTAAAGGACGGTGACGACTACAAGGTCACTGGCAACAAAACGTGGATCACCCACGCAGCCCGCACACATTTCATGACGCTGCTGGCGCGAACTGATCCTGAGACGGCCAACTACAAGGGTCTGTCCATGTTCATCGCCGAAAAAACCCCGGGCGATGACGCAAACCCTTTCCCGACCGAAGGCATGACAGGCGGCGAGATTGAGGTTCTGGGCTACCGCGGCATGAAGGAGTACGAACTCGCTTTCGACAACTTCCACGTCAAAGGTGAGAACCTTCTTGGTGGTGCGGAGGGTCAAGGGTTCAAGCAGCTTATGCAAACCTTCGAGTCCGCGCGCATCCAAACTGCAGCGCGTGCCATTGGTGTTGCACAATCTGCCATCGACGTAGCGATGCAGTATGCACAAGACCGCAAACAGTTCGGCAAGTCGCTGATCGATTTCCCACGTGTCTCGGGCAAAATTGCCATGATGGCAGTTGAGACCATGATCGCGCGGCAATTGACATACTTCTCTGCGGACGAGAAAGATCACGACCGTCGCTGCGATCTGGAAGCTGGGATGGCCAAGCTGCTAGGTGCCCGCGTCGCATGGGCCAGCGCCGACAACGCGTTGCAAATCCACGGCGGAAACGGCTTTGCTTTAGAATACAAGGTCAGCCGCATTCTGTGCGACGCACGTATCCTCAATATCTTCGAGGGCGCGGCGGAGATTCAGGCGCAGGTGATCGCACGCCGCCTGCTCGACTAGGCAAACGTGACTAAACATCTGGGGCGCGGCCTGCTAATCTGCGCCTCATGAAGCATCTCGCACTTATAGCTTTGGTCCTGCTGGCCGCATGTAAGGACGAAACCATATCTGGGTATGCCGCCGACGGGGCAATCTATAGCCTTCGAACCATTAATGGCGTCGCGTTCGAAGCCCGAGCCACATTGTCATTCCCAGAAGAGGGTAAGATTGCGGGACAAGCGCCCTGCAACAGGTACTCTGGAGCGCAGGTCGCACCTTATCCATGGTTTGACGTTGAACGAGTCATCAGCACGAGAATGGCATGCCCCGACCTAAAGGCGGAAAGCGCGTTCTTCAGATCCTTGGAAAGCATGACGCTGTCAGAAACGGCGGGCACCACTTTGATCTTGTCGAACGACAGAGGCGACGAGATGGTGTTCAGGGCTGGCGAATAACGCCTAACGCCTCAAGCAATCGATCTCGCGACACGGGCAATGGCTTGTTCCCCAACTGCGGGGCCATCCATGTCGTCAGAAAGTGCCCAGTAGTTGCTAACGCATCCGGCACGCCCTCAAGAGACCCGTCTCCGACGCCTCTTAAACAGTTTGGCAATGACAACAGGCGAGAGGCCCAGTCGCCTGCCCCTTGTCGAGACACTGCTCGGCCCGTGCGCGGGGAGACATAGATAAGCTCCTGCATCGATCCGGTAACTGCGCAAGATGACAAGTCCAAACCAAAACCAAGCTCTTCCAGCAAAGCCAACTCCCACTGCACATACGCCAGAGGCCATGCCTCGCTTTCGCCAAGCAGATCAAATACCAGCAGCGTTCGGTCATACAGATCGGGATGCGGGTCGCGTTCCGCCAGCGCAAATTGAAGCAAACCGCACAATGCGTTCAGCCCCGCCAACGCTTTGCGGTCGCCCATAACTGCTGCTGCCCGTGATTTGATTGGCTCTACAGTGAACGCACCCAAATGACCTTCCAAACGCGCGCGCCATGAAACATCCAACTGCGCGCCGGGTTGCAATATGGGCGATAGTTTTCGCCCTGCCCCACCGCGCACGACACCAGCATGGCGCCCGTATTCCGGGGTAAAGACATCAATGATGGCCGCGTTTTCGCCGTGACGGCGCGCTGATAGCAAGACCCCTTGGCTTCGCCACTCCATCATTCAATCTCCGTCAGGCTAGGCCCTCTTGATCCAGAAGGTGCCGCGCCGATTTATCCTCAACTTCGATCACCCATAGGTCGGGATCGAAACTTAGCTGCTTACGGATCGCTTCATCAACGTCGGCCTCGGGCCCTTCGGCCAACACCACCCAAGCGCGCTCGCCGCTCATCAGGTCAAACGAGCGTTGATAAGATATGGCCTGCCCGTCCAAGGTGTTTAACTTGACCATAACCATACCAGCCGTCGGGTCACCTTTGGAGGTTACGAAGGCAGGGATATTTTCCAGACGCAGCCTATTCAAATAGGCCGAAACCCAGAAATCGGAGGTGAGGCGATTAGACATTTCCGTCTTTAAAGTCCAAGCCCATTTCCGAATAACGCTCGCTATCTTCCAGCCAACCCGGACGCACCTTAACCTGCAAAAACAGATGTACCTTGCGGCCAAGGAACTCGACCAGCTCCTCGCGGGCTGCTTTGCCAACGGCTTTGATAGTCTCGCCCTTGTTGCCAAGTACGATACCTTTGTGGCCGTCGCGGATCACGTAAATGAGTTGTTCGATCCGTGCAGAGCCATCCTTTTGCTCTTCCCACTTTTCGGTCTCAACAGTCATCTGATACGGCAATTCCTGATGAAGGCGCAGCGTCAGTTTCTCGCGGGTGATCTCTGCCGCGATCTGGCGCATTGGCGCGTCCGCCAGCTGGTCTTCGGGATACAACCACGGCCCTTCAGGCACCTGACCGGCCAACCAGCCACGCAACGCATCCACTCCATGACCTTTTTCCGCAGAGATCATGAAAGTCTCCTGAAAGGCAAAACGGTCGTTCAATTCCTTGGTCAACCCAAGCAAAGCGTCCGACTTCACACGGTCAATCTTATTGATAGCCAGCACTACAGGCGCACCGGTGGTCCGTTCCGCCAATCCGTCCAGAATAGCACCCACTCCTTCGGTGATTCCACGGTGTGCCTCGACCAGAAGCACTACAATGTCAGCGTCCGACGCGCCGGACCACGCCGCAGCAACCATTGCACGGTCTAGCCGGCGACGGGGTTTAAATAGCCCTGGGGTGTCAACGAAGATCAACTGCGCCTGACCTTCCATCGCGACACCACGGATGCGGGCACGTGTGGTCTGAACCTTATGTGTCACGATCGACACCTTGGCGCCGACCATGCGATTCAGCAGGGTCGACTTGCCTGCGTTGGGCTCTCCGATCAGCGCGATGAAACCCGCGCGGGTTGCCTCAGTCATGTGTCCAGCCTTTCCAAAAGCGCCTTGGCCGCAGCCTGTTCCGCTTGCCTCTTGGCCCCTGCCTTCGCTTCGGCCCGCTCGCCAGAGGCAAGCGTTACCGCGATGGTGAATTCCGGCGCGTGGTCGGGGCCTTCGCGCTTGATGATCTCATAGATTGGTGTTGCTTCGCCACGCGCCTGCACAAATTCTTGTAACGCGGTCTTAGGGTCCCGTGCGTCCGCATCAACCTCATGGATACGTTTGCCCCAAAGCCGCAAGATCAGCTCGCGCGCCGATGAGAAACCGCCATCGCGGTAGACCGCAGCAATCAGGGCTTCCATCCCATCGCCCAATAGCGCTTCTTTGCGTCGGCCGCCGGACACCATTTCGGATTTTCCCAACTTCAGAACTGCACCGAGTTCAATATCTCGCGCGACGTCCGCACAGGTCTCTTTGCGCACCAAAGCGTTGTATCTCGGGGCGAGCACCCCCTCTGTCGCCTCAACGTCAGCATCTAAAAGCGCTTCGGCCATCACAAGGCCCAGCACGCGGTCGCCAAGAAATTCCAAACGCTGATTATCAGGACGAGTGATCGAGGAAATAGAGCCATGGGTCAACGCGCGGACGAGCAACTCTGGCCTTTGAAATCGGTAACCGATCCGATCACAAAAAGCCGAGAGCTCAGCCGACAGTTTCATCGCGGGCCTACTCAATCGCTTTGAAGAACCGGTCGCCGCGCCAGGTCCAGAAATACAACATGCGGGAGCCAGCAGACGAGAAAATCACCCGGTCAGCTCGGCCTAAAAGGTTTGCGAACGGCACCATGCCCACACCTCCACCGGCTTGCGCAAAGCGGCTGTCGATAGAGTTGTCGCGATTGTCACCCATGAAGAAGAAATGCCCCTCAGGCACACTGAACACGGGGGTATTATCAGCGCCCAAGCCGTCACGGATATTTAGAATGGCGTGGGATACGCCACCGTCCAGCGTCTCAATGGCTTTCTCTTTTTCGCAGTCGCCACCAAGACCCACAGCACCGTTGCTGCAAGCGGGAAAACCGCCAACTGACCCCTGAGCTTCGTAGGTCTCTATAAACGGATCAGTCGGGACCTGCTTTTGCGCTTGGTCGTTCAAGAACAAGACACCGTTCTTCACTTGAATTTTGTCGCCCGGTAGGCCGATCAGCCGCTTGATGTAATCCTGCCCGCTCACAGGATGACGAAACACGACCACATCGCCGCGCTCGGGTTGATCACCAAATAGACGGTCAGGGATCGGGCAAATTCCAAACGGGCAGCTATACCGCGAATAGCCGTAGGCCATCTTGTTCACGAACAAGAAGTCGCCAACAAGCAACGTGTCTTTCATGGAACCCGAGGGAATCCAGAACGGCTGGAAAAACAGTGTGCGGAACACAGCGGCAATCGCCAATGCGTAAACCACCGTCTTCACGGTTTCCATGATGCTTTCTGGCTCTTTGTCACTGCTGCGTGCCATCAATATTCTCTTGCTGTAAGGGTTGCTCGCTACATGCGACCAGAGGGGGGCGGAGTCAACCCGCGGGCAGCCCAAGCGGTCGCGCTTCAATGACCACAAACGCCTGAGCCCATGGGTGATCATCGGTCAAAGTGACGTGGATCAAAGCCTCGTGACCGTCTGGTGTCATTTCTCGCAAACGCTCTGCGGCCCAGCCCGTGACTTCCATGACGGGTTGGCCCGTGCGCAGATTGCTCACTGCCATATCTTTCCACGAAATCCCCATCCGCAGTCCCGTGCCCAGCGCTTTGGAACAGGCCTCTTTGGCCGCCCACCGCTTAGCATAAGTGCCCGCTACGTCCTTACGACGCTCTGCTTTGCGCTGCTCGACTTCGGTGAAAACGCGGTTGCGAAATCGATCACCAAATCGCGCCAATGTGCCCTCGATCCGCTCAATATTGGCCAAGTCAGTCCCGACACCCAAGATCATCAATAAGCTGCCGAAATCTGGCCGCTGGATTGATTCAAGGTCACACGAAGCACCTTGTCGTCAAATCCGCCCGTCGCTGCATTGTAGGTTTTCACTTTGATGCCCCAAGTCAGCCCCTTGGATGGATCGTAGCTACTACTCAATCCCTCCAACGTCATATCCCCAAACCCGAGCGTGCCTGAACTGCCAACCATCATGCATTGCCGCCCGCCCACTTCGTCGAAGGGCGGCGACAGGATAATCAGTTGGAACGCAGCAGCGGCGGGCTCCAAAGTATCAATCACCACAAGGCGCACACGATTGCCCGCGAAAATTTGCGTGTGGTTGGCCCAAGGCTCGCCAATCGCATCAACGCTTGCCAAATCATCGCAGGGCCGGACCTCTTGAGCCGCAACCGGAAGGCTCAAGAGACTTAAGAGAATAGCACCCAGGAGTTTCTTCATGTCAGCCTCGCCGTTAAAATTTTCAGGCCTGCAAATCCGAACATTAGTCCGAAAATTACCTCAAACCACCGCCGCAGCTTTTGATAGCCGCGAATGAAAGCCCCCGTCGAAAACAAGAGCGCATAGCCGAAGAACACCACATTGGACACGACAAACAGCGCTGCGAAAGTTTCCCAGACAGCACTGGCATCTGACCCCGGAGGTATCGCAATCGCAAATATCGCGCCCCAGCCGAAGACCGGCTTTGGATTTGTAAGATGAAGCAGAAGGCCTTTCAGGTAGAGTGATCGCAGATCACCCTGTTTCGCTTGAATTGTGGCTAGCGGCTTGTCGGACAAGCTCGATCGCACAGCCTTGTAGCCCAAATACATCAAGTAGGCAGCTCCGACGTATCGTAGAATTTCCACGAGCCAAGCGTTTGCAATCATCAACGCGCTCATACCCAACGCGGCAGCGACGCCCCAAGAGGCAGAACCGCAAACAATACCAGCAGCGACGGCCAGCCCCGCAGGCCGCCCACGTTGCATCGACGTGCCTGCAATGGCTAAGGTCGCAGGGCCGGGGGAAGCGCCGCCAATCGCCCAAGCCAGAAGCAATAAGGTAAAGTCGACGCCTGTCACGCGCGGGCCTCATCCATGAGGCGGCGCATTTCGGTAATCGAGCTGGCGAGCCCGGTGAAAATTGCCTCGCCTATTAGAAAATGCCCGATATTCAGCTCTACCATCTCGGGCAGGGCGGCAATGGGCTTCACACTTTCAAATGTGAAGCCATGTCCGGCATGGACTTCGAGCCCGAGCGAATGAGCAAGCGTTGCCATATCGCGGAGCTTTGCGAATTCCGCGTCCCGCACATCAAAGCGCCCTTCAGCGTGTGCATCGCAATAAGCGCCGGCATGAAGTTCAATTATGTCTGCACCGATGCGCGCCGCCGCGCGAACCTGCCGCTCGTCAGCGCCGATGAACAACGAAACCCGCGTTCCCGCCGCTTTGAACGGCGCGATATAGGTCGAAAGCCGATTGTCATCGCCAGCGACGTCCAAGCCACCCTCGGTTGTCCGCTCTTCGCGGCGCTCAGGGACGAGGCACACCGCATGAGGTTGCGTCGCCAAGGCAACCGCCTGCATTTCATCAGTCGCTGCCATCTCGAAATTCAACGGGATCGAGATTGCAGCCTTGATTGCAGCCATGTCTTCATCGCGAATATGGCGGCGGTCCTCGCGCAGATGGGCAGTAATGCCATCAGCCCCCGCCTCTTGCGCCAGCAGCGCGGCTCGAACCGGATCAGGGTTGTCGCCGCCACGGGCATTTCGAACCGTAGCGACGTGATCGATATTCACGCCAAGGCGCAGTTTTCCGCTCATCGGGTTGATCCTTCGAGTAGCAATTTGAAGTCGATAATAGGAGAACGCACGGCAACCTCAACAACGCTTATTGCGCGCGGCCATCCTCGGCTTTCTTGGCGGCCTTGCGCGCGCGAATTTCTTCGAGTTTGGCCTTGAGCCGCCCTTTGCGGCGGTTCTGATAGGCCGCAATGAGCGGTGCACTGATATAATAGGCAATCGTCCCTGCGATCACTCCCGGAATTAGCCCGCCGATCATATAGGGAAAGAAGACTTCGTCATAAAAACCAGACAGACGATCCCAATGCGCCACATCGTCAGTAAACATGGCGTAAAAGTTATCTTTCAGATCCCGCCAAGCGCCAGCAAAGCGGCGCCCGATGTTCATATTCTCCTCAAACTCGGTGCCCAATAAAAAGTGGCCAGTTTTTAGTGAAACAACCCCGATGGGAAGGTAGGTCAGCGGGTTGCCGAAGAACGTCGCCATTAGGGCGGCAAGCATGTTACCCCGCATGACTTTCGCAACAAACGCAGCAATGAAAAAGTGAAAGCCATAGAAGGGGGTGAAGGTCGTAAAGACGCCTGCAAAGATGCCGCGTGCGATACGATGGGGGGCATCAGGCAGACGGCGGACACGGTGCTTGACGTATCCAAACGCTCTGCCCCATCCGCCCTGAGGCCAGATCAAGTGCAGCGCCCAAAGGGCCCAGCTTTTTGGTGTTCTGCGCTTGAACACGTCTGGTCTTCACCTCTCCGCCCCGCAGTTGGGGCCACCCGCTATGGTTTGCGGCTCAAATCTCTGTGCCGTTCAAGGGCAGCCACATCACTGTCTGCTTCGATTGCTGTCATGACGCCATGCAGATGTTCGGCATCGCGCACGTCGACATCGACCAGAAGTTGGAAGTAGTCCGGTTTTCGGTCAATGAAGTGCATGTCCGAAATATTCGCCTTCTGCTCGCCGATCAATGTGCAAATACGTCCCAGTACGCCGAAGCTGTTTCCGATGGTCAAAGCTAAGGTTACTGTGTTGGTCGCAGCGTGACGTCCAGAGTGCCACCGGATATCGAGCCAACGTTCGGGTTGTTCTTCAAACTCCACCAGCGCATCACAAGCGATGGCATGCACAAACACCCCATCGCCTTTGTGTTTGATACCTACGATCCGTTCACCTGGAACGGCTTGGCAACAGGCTGCACGTTTGACCTGCACACCTTCAGGCAAACCCACAACTGGACGTTCTGCATCGGCAGTCTCCGTATCAGCCTTTTCGGCCAGTTCCGGATAAAGGGCTGTGACCACTTCTCGGGCAGACAACTCGGTCGAACCGACATACTCCAACAACTGCGACGCATCCGTCAGGCTCAGTTCCTTGGCGGCGGTTTCAAGCGCTTTATCGGAAGCCTTCTTGCCAATATGCTCAAACGCAACGCGCGTCAGTTCCCGGCCCAGCTTTATATATCGGTCCCGGTGTTCTTCACGCAAAGATTTCCGAATGGCCGCTTTGGCCCGCCCCGTCACAGCGATATCAATCCACGTCGGCTGCGGCCTCTGTCCTTCGGCAGTGATGATCTCCACCGACTGACCATTGCGCAAACGAGTCCAAAGCGGGACGCGAAGCCCATCAACCTTTGCGCCAACACAGCTGTGCCCGATCCTCGTGTGAATAGCGTAGGCGTAATCCAGAGGCGTCGCGCCACGCGGCAGTTTGATGACCTCTCCTTTGGGCGTGAAGCAGAAAACCTGGTCAGAATACATCTCAAGCTTCACATGCTCGAGGAATTCATCGTGGTCGTCCGCTTGATCAAAGCGTTCGGTCATCGACGAAACCCAAGTCGACGGATCAACAGCAAACGGGTTTTGCACCCGCTCCCCGTCGCGATACGCCCAATGGGCCGCGACGCCAGCCTCGGCCACGTCATGCATCTGGCGCGTTCGGATCTGAATCTCGACCCGCTTGCCATCGCGGCCGGACACTGTGGTGTGGATCGAGCGGTAACCGTTTGTCTTAGGTTGGCTGATATAGTCTTTGAACCGGCCCGGTACGGAACGCCAACGGCGATGCATAACGCCTAAGGCACGGTAGCAATCATCTTCGGAGTTTGTAATGATGCGGAAGCCATAGATATCTGACAGACGCGAGAAGCTTTGCTTCTTCTCCTCCATCTTGCGCCAGATCGAATAGGGTTTCTTGGCGCGACCATAGACTTCGCCTTCGATGTCCGCCCGTGAAAGCTCGGCACGGATGTCATCTGTAATTTTCGGGACAACATTGCCCGTCTCTTTTTGCAACGTGATGAAGCGCCGGATAATCGAAGCGCGCGCTTCTGGATTGAGCACACGGAAAGCCAAATCCTCTAGCTCTTCGCGCATCCAATGCATCCCCATGCGTCCAGCCAACGGGGCATAAATATCCATTGTCTCACGGGACTTCTGAACCTGCTTGTCCGTGCGCATATGCTTGATCGTGCGCATGTTGTGAAGCCGGTCCGCCAGTTTCACCAAAATCACCCGCAGGTCCTTGGACATCGCCATAAATAGCTTGCGGAAATTCTCTGCTTGCTTGGTTTCGGTCGAACTCAGCTCAAGGTTGGTGAGCTTGGTCACGCCATTCACCAGCTCGGCGATCTCTGAGCCGAAACGACGTTCAACTTCCGAAAAAGTCGACCCCGTGTCCTCGATCGTATCGTGCAAAAGCGCGGTTACGATCGTTGCGTCGTCAAGATGCTGCTCAGTGAGCAGGGCTGCGACTTCAACAGGGTGGGTAAAATACGGTTCGCCGGAGTGCCGTGTTTGTCCCTGGTGCATTTGCGAGCCATAGGCATAGGCGTCGCGAATAAGGGCTTCGTTTGTTTTGGGATTGTAGGCGCGGACCAGTGCGATCAAATCGCTGTCAGATATCATTCTGTCTGGTCCACTGCCTTATCTCAAGGGCCTTACTTAGGCCCTTGCGCTTCCATCAGGGCCCGCAGCAACTTTTCTTCGGACATATCGTCGTCAGCAGGTTTGTCCTGCTCGACACCCATCAAAAGCGCCATCGCGTCTTCTTCTGGCTCATCGACTTCGATCTGCGTTTGATTGCTTTCGATCATGCGCTCACGCAGCTCGTCAGCGGTCTGTGTTTCATCTGCGATTTCACGCAAGGAAACGACAGGGTTTTTGTCGTTGTCGCGGTCAACGGTGATCTGGCCACCCGCCGCAATTTCGCGGGCGCGATGGGACGCCAGCATAACCAACTCAAAGCGGTTAGGAACCTTGTCTACGCAATCTTCAACCGTCACGCGGGCCATGGGGGACTCCAGTCATACACAGGGAATGTCAGACGGCACAATTAGGACCGTTAAAGGCCGAATACAACCTTAAAACCCGCCATTTCTATGACTCTAGGGCGCAAATCGAACGTTTTTCTTCGTCTGACAGCGCAGATAGCAGTTCTGTAAGGGTTTCACCCGACAACGGGTGGATCCAGTCCGGTGCAATGTCAGCCAAAGGAATCAATACAAATGCTCGATCTTGGATCCGCGGGTGCGGCAAAATCAGTCGCTCCGGCGCCTGTGTCATCTGACGCTCAAGAGGCAAGTTCATCCACTGCTCAACTGTCGCTCGATCCGGAACTATGTCAGTGCCGTAATCTAGCAGGTCCAAGTCCAGTGTCCGCGCTGCCCATCGCTTCTCGCGCACACGTCCGAACTCTGCCTCGACACGGTGCAAATGCGCCAGCAACTCTTCAGCTTTCAGGCTCGTTTCGAGCGTGATCGCAGCGTTCACATAGTCGGGCCCACTTCCGATCGGAAAGGCAGGACTGCTGAAAAAGCGGCTTTCCGCCAGCACGTTAACTGAGTCGCCAGAAATGGCCTTCTTGACGTCTCGCAGAGTAAATTCAGGCGATCCAGAGCTTGACGTCGCGTTACTACCCAGCGCAACATGGGCTATTATCAGCCCTTTGTGACCCCCCGTGGGTTGCGGCATAAGCTTTTTTCCTTATGTTTGCTGAAGCGCGTACGCCTGCGCCCTTCACTCGGGGATTATTAATCGGGCTGAGCGATTATCGGAAGGACATTTAATGTTTTACAAAGACGAACGGCTGGCACTGTTTATAGACGGGTCGAATCTATATGCCGCAGCCAAGTCTTTGGGGTTTGACATTGACTACAAACTCCTGAGACACGAGTTCATGCGTCGCGGCAAAATGCTGCGCGCGTTTTACTACACAGCCCTGCTTGAGAATGACGATTATTCACCTATTCGTCCGCTTGTCGACTGGCTCCACTATAACGGCTTCACCATGGTCACCAAGCCGGCCAAGGAATACACCGACCGCGAAGGGCGGCGTAAAGTCAAAGGCAACATGGATATCGAGCTTACGGTCGATGCCATGGAACTGGCCCCGCATGTGGATCACATCGTGATCTTTTCCGGCGACGGCGATTTCCGTCCTTTGGTTGAGGCAGTCCAGCGAAAGGGTGTGCGTGTTTCAGTCGTCTCGACGATCCGCTCCAACCCGCCAATGATCTCGGACGAACTGCGCCGTCAGGCCGACAACTTCATCGAGCTTGATGAGCTTCGCGAAGTCATTGGCCGCCCCCCTCGTGAGGGCGATATGTCCTTCACACGGGATCGCGAACGCGAAGTCACGGAATAAGATAAAACGCCGGGGCACTGCTCCGGCGTTTTTCCTTGGAAAGCTAACCCGCCACGATCTGCGCGTAATCGTAGCCATCCTCGCTGGTATCGCGCAAAAGGATATCGCCAACGGATAAGTCGGTCAGGTTGACTCCTCTCAGCGTGGTGACGGGGACCCCGCGGCACTCGATCTGGACGTAGCTGTCGTCAAGCACAGTCAGCCTCAAATTGGTCGCACTGCCCCCGTCCGGCAGGTCGAGCACAAGCCGATCCTCTAACCCGTTGAAGTCCAGAATCTCCACGCGGTACTCGCCAGGGGCAAGCGACGTCATGTCCTCGACCACGAACAGGTCCGACCCGGACCCGCCAATCAGAATCTGCGCATCCCAGTCGTTTGTGCCGCCATTTTGTGCCACCAACACATCATCGCCGGAGCCGCCGGAAATTCGGTCCAGTCCTGCGCCAATCACCACGTCATTGCCCGTGCCGCCGGACAGATCCTGCCGCACGAAACCACTCAACTCGCCGCCGTCTATGAAGTCATCCCCGTCTCCGCCAGACAGATTATCGGTCCGCGGTTGCCAATCAGCGTGTCGTTATTCGCCATCCCGCCAAACGAGTCCCCGCCGCTGCCGCCAATCCGCGTGACGCCAGTGCCATCACTTGCCGTCGGACCCCGTGGCGCGTCCGGGAAATCCGGAACCTCACCGGTACGCAAAAACACATCGCTCAGCCCGCCTTCGTCGATATTGCGGAAGACGATATCGTCCTCGGAAAACGCATAAAAAGTTTTCACTTTTGCGATTACTTTCCCTTCGACAAGCACGTCATACCTGTTTGGTTCGATATAACGGATAGTCGCTTCGGGCTCAGGCCCGTCTGCGGGATTGTGGTCGATCACAATGGCATCCCCGCCAGCGTCGTCGAAGATCAGCGAATTGAAACCCTCTATCGTCGTCAAATTGTCTTGCGCGATAACAAAGAAGTTGCCGGGGCCGTCCTTGAATAGCGCAGCTTCGGAGTTCGTGTTGATCAGCGTATCGTTACCTTCAAGTCCGACAAAAATATCGCCAGCATTCTCACCGTCGTAAATCACGTCATCCCCGCGCCCGCCGTCCAGCAGATTCTGCCCACCACCGCCACGCAGCACGTCGTTGCCCGAACCGCCCTCCAGCACGTCGTCGCCCTCGCCGCCGTCCAGATCGTCATTCCCACGGTTGCCGATCAGCGTGTCTTGGCCGTTGCCACCTATCAACGTGTCATTGCCCGCGCCACCGGTCATGTAGTCATTGCCCGCGCCGCCCGTCAGCACATCATTGCCCGCACCCCCGGCAATAAAATCGCCTCCCGCACCACCCTCGATGCCGTCGTCGCCATCGGTACCGAAGAGCTCATCGTCGTCATCAGAACCCGCCTGAAACGTCAGTCCAGCCGCAAAGCTGCCCATAATGGCCGAGAGTAAAATCGCAGAAATCATCAAATAAACCTTGTCTTTGAAAGGAAAAGGTAACCTTGGGAATCAAATGGACACAAGCTCATGGCACGGCATTTCCACGCCATATCTGTGAGTAGTTCAGATATTCTGTTGTGAGGGGAAACAAGGCGCCTTGCCCGTCCGGGTTGTGTAGACTTGCAAAACACTCACGTCGGCGTCAGGTCGTAGGTTATCCATTCCGTGCGCGTCGCCATTTGGTCGTACAGCCCGCGGGCTCGGTAGTTGTCGTCCGCCGTGATCCAGCGCACGACACCCCAGCCACGTTCGCGCCCTTCGCGCTGGACGGCGCGGATCAATGCCTCACCCGCCTTAGAACCACGCGCCTCAGGCAGCACATACAAGTCATCCAGAAACCCGCCCGTCCCGGCTGCCAAAGGCCGAGAGAACGGTCTGTAATGCGTCAAGCCAAGCAATGCGCCGTGAGCTTCGGCCACAAACCCGTGCACCTCATGGGCAGGGTCCATCAGCCAACTCCAGACTTTGTCTCGCATCTCCTCGGTTTGGTCGACACTGTAGAAGGCCGCATACCCCGCATAAAGCTGCCCCCACGCGGTCCTGTCGTCCGGCATCACGGTCCTGATTGTCACTGACATCGTCAACTCTCCTTTGCCAGTGAACTTATGCGAGACGAGAGGCGCTGTACCATCACTTACTGGCTCATGGCGCTGTGGCGGGTCTGAACCTCTTCGGGCCATGTGCTTTTGATATACGCCAGAACTGCCTTGATCTGCGCGTCCGTCAGTTCGTCTTCAAAACCACGCATGTCGCTTTTATAGTTCCCACCGACCAGTGCTTCTGTGCCGTACTTGGTCACTGCAAATAGCTGCTCGATTGGGTGGTGCCACGTGTGGCCGGTTATGTCATGCGGCGGGGCTGGCAATTTCCCGTCAGGTCCCGGCTGCCGCCAATCAGGTTGGCCCTCCAGATTGGCTCCATGGCACGACGCGCAAGCGCCGTCATAAATCAGCTCGCCCTCGGCCACGATCATTGGGTTCTTGTACGCTTCGGCACGCTGCGTCTGTGCGCTACTGATGCTGCCAGCGAAAAGCAACGCACTGGTCAAGAAAATCTGTCGTCTCATCGTGTCATAGACCCCTCAATTGATCAGGCCTTATCCGGCTTCCAGCAGGGGGAGGGTCAAGCGCTGAAAACACACATTTCCGCGAGGCGCCACTGGACCCCGCGCCGTCTAAGGCATACTTCATATTCCAATCAGGAGCGCCACACCATGACCAAGCCCCCCCTCACACTCTACCTCGCGGCACCACGCGGTTTTTGCGCAGGCGTCGACCGCGCAATCAAGATCGTTGAGATGGCATTGGAAAAATGGGGAGCGCCCGTCTACGTCCGCCACGAGATCGTGCACAACAAATACGTCGTCGACGCATTGCGCGATCAAGGCGCTGTATTTGTCGAAGAATTGGAAGAGTGCCCGGACGACCGCCCCGTAATTTTCTCTGCGCACGGCGTCCCGAAAGCCGTACCAGCCGCCGCTGCGAAGCGCGAAATGATCTATGTCGACGCCACCTGCCCCTTGGTGTCCAAGGTCCATATCGAGGCGGAACGACATTACGCCAACGGGTTGCAGATGGTGATGATTGGACACGCCGGCCACCCAGAAACGGTCGGCACAATGGGTCAGCTTCCTGATGGGGAGGTGATTTTGGTCGAGACCGCCGAAGACGTCGCGACGATCACGCCCCGCGATCCAAACAAGCTGGCTTTCATCACCCAAACGACACTGTCCGTCGATGACACCGCAGATGTCGTCGCAGCGCTCCAAACCCGCTTCCCGGCCATTATCGGGCCACACAAGGAAGACATCTGTTATGCCACCACCAACCGCCAAGAGGCGGTGAAGGCGATGGCCACCATGACCAACGCCATGCTTGTGATCGGCGCGCCGAACTCCTCCAACTCCAGACGGCTGGTGGAGGTCGGGGCCAAAGCGGGCTGCACCTACGCACAACTGGTGCAACGCGCCGCCGACATCGACTGGCGCGCGCTGGACGGCATCGACAGCATCGGCATCACAGCAGGTGCCTCCGCGCCGGAAGTGCTGATCAACGAGGTCATCGACGCTTTCAAAGACCGGTACTCGGTGACTGAGGAAATCGTCGAGACCGCCGTCGAGAACGTCGAATTCAAGGTCCCTCGCGTGCTGCGTGAGCCTGCCTAGCGCTGCAAGGCCAGCGCGGCATAAAGCGCCGTGACGCCCATGTTCACCATCTCCTTGTCCGCACCTAGGCAGATCGCGCCATACGCCCCCGCCAGCCCGGCATAGACCGCGCGGTGGCACCACAGGCGGACGGCCATGTCCCGCGTCGCTTTGCCCATCCGGGCCGTTTTCACTTTTATCCACTCAAACATATTGCGTATCCTCATACGAAAGGTTGGGTGGGGTCCCCGCCGGAGGGCTACTCCGGCATCGCGATGACCTCTTTCTGCCAAACGGTCCGCGAACGGTCCGTATCTTTGGGTTGCGAGGCTGTGGTGAATTCGTGGTGGAAATGAGTTTTGGGGCGAAGTTCGGCTTGCTCGTCAAAGGCAAACGCGAAGCGCGCGGCTGGAGTCTCGCCAATCTGGCACTTGAGGTCTTTGGCGATGACGGCAGCCTTGGCGAAAGCCGCAAAGGCGATGTGCACAAACTAGAGACTGGCCAAACTGCCAAACCCCGCGCCTCCACCATCAAACGCTACTGCGACGCGCTTGGCATCTCACAAGACGACGTGGACACCCTGCGCTCCCCCGACCAGATGCCATCGGTCACCCAGATGCGCCGCCTTCTGGCTGAACGTGACCACCTCAAGGCGGGCAAAACCTTGACCGAATTACAAGTCATCGGCCTCGCCGAACGGGTGGCCGAAAACATCCCCGATTTCGACGCAGCCCTGCGCGAACTCGACCAAGCCTTGACTGTGGCCGAGGATCTCAAGACCCGCAGCCAGCAAACCTCCAACCACGCGGATTTCATCGACAAGGTCTTCGCCGAGGTCCAGCGCCTCAACGACGAGGACAATCCAGACGAGGCCGCTGCAACCCTCCAGCGCGCCTATGACGAAGGGGCCGCCCAGCAAGCCCGCCTCCTCGACAGCCTCATCGCCCAACACGCCCTGCGCCAAGACGTGGACGCCACCCTGAACGCCATCCTCGCCAAACTGCCCATGGACGTGCCGGACCCGTCCAAGCATTTCGACGCCCTACGCGCAATTAGGTATGACTACCGCCAACAAGGCCTCACCCACGGCACCCGCTTCCCCAGCCTCATGGCTATCGCCTTGGCCGAAACCTGCAAGGATCGCGCCCAATCCAAGGCAGAAAAAGGCGCCGCCCTCAACGATCTCGGCATCGCCCTCTCAGAGCTTGGGACGCGGGAGGACAGCCCAGACCGCCTCAACGCCGCCGTCAAAGCCTTTGATTCCGCGCTGGAGGTCTACACCAAAGACGCCCTGCCGATGGAGTGGGCTACGACACAGAACAATCTCGGCATCGCCCTCCAAGAACTTGGCAAGCGGGAGGACAGCCCGGACCGCCTCAACGCCGCCGTAAAAGCCTTTGATTCCGCGCTGGAGGTCCGCACCAAAAACGCGATGCCAAAGGACTGGGCCATGACG
>NZ_FOYO01000001.1:638250-870750 GCF_900111945.1 Litoreibacter janthinus
GTCTTCAAGACCGGTAATCCGCGTTGATGTCGATATATCCATGGGTCAGATCGCAGGTCCAAACCGTGCTTTCCGCGCTTCCGACGCCCAGATCAACGCGGATCAGAAGATCATCGCCTTTCATATGAGCAGCGGCGTCAGCTTCTACGTATGAAGGGGACACCCAGCCATTCTCTGCAACCAGAACGTTCCCGAACCAGATGGAAAGACGGTCCCGATCGGCATGTGCGCCCGACTTTCCGACAGCCATCACAACCCGACCCCAGTTCGGATCTTCCCCAGCAATCGCGGTCTTAACCAAGGGTGAGTTAGCGATAGACATGGCAACTTTTCGCGCGTCGCCAGCATCAACCGCACCTTCGACGCGGATTTCGACGAATTTCGTCGCCCCTTCTCCGTCACGCACCACTTGATGCGCGAGGTCTTTCATTACGACACCAAGCGTCCGCTCGAAGGTTTCATTGTCCTCAACATCGACGCCAGACGCCCCTGTTGCTGCGACAAGCAGGCTGTCGGATGTAGAGGTGTCGCTATCAACGGTTATCGAGTTAAAAGTGGCTTCGTTCTGTTTTGACACCATCGCTTGAAGACCGGCTTGGCTAATCTTGGCATCAGTGAAGATATAAACCAGCATCGTCGCCATATCCGGCGCAATCATACCCGACCCTTTGGCGATACCAGCTACAGTGACTTCAATGCCGCCGATCTCACAGGTTGCGCACGATCCTTTCGGGAATGTGTCAGTCGTCATGATGGCGCGCGCCGCGTCTTCGATGCGATCGGGCGCTAGGCCCTGTGACAATTCACTCAGCGCGTCGGTGATTTTACCATGCGGAAGAGGCTCACCAATCACGCCTGTGGAACACGTATAGATATGCGAGACAGGCAGGTTCAGAGTATTGGCGGCGGCGCTGGTAATCGCTTCAACCGCTTCGACACCGACGCGCCCCGTAAAGGCGTTAGAGTTGCCCGAGTTCACGACAAACGCGAACCCCTTCGCATCATCTTCAACGCGCCCAAGCTTTGCTTGGCAGTCTAGAACGGGCGCCGATCGCGTAGAAGATCGGGTAAATGCGCCCGCTACTGCGCTCCCTGCATCGATTTCGGCCAGCATAACGTCTGTTCGACCCGCATATCTAACGCCAGCCGCGATTGTCGAAAATCGCACGCCGTCAATCTGGGGCAGAGCGGGGAACCCCCCCTTGGGGGCAAGGGGGGAGACTTTGGTGATTTTGGCCATTTGGGTAGACCCTTATGCGTCTATTGCTTCGACAACAGGCTTACATCGCGGATGGCCGACGGATCAACTTCAACCTCTTCGCGCTCGACAGTTGCGGTCTCGGTCAGGCGGTTGATTTCTTCGTCGATCTTCTGGGCGCGAAGCTCACGTTCCAGCTCATCGCGCACGGTGTCCAACGCGGGCGCTTCCTTCACACGGCTTTCGTTGCGCTTGACCACATGCCAACCAAATTGAGTTTGAACAGGCTCTGACACAGCGCCATCCTCAAGGCCGATCACGGCGGTCTCGAAGGCAGGGACCATGGCGCCTTTGCCGAACCACCCCAAAGACCCGCCGCTGGGGCCACTTGGACCCGTAGATTTTTCTTTCGCCAAATCAGCAAAATCCGCTCCATCGGCCAGAAGCGTGATCAGCTCTTTGGCCTCATCTTCCGTTTCTACCAGAATGTGTGAGGCGTTGAATTCCATTTCTGGCTCGCCTTGTGTGTAACGCTCTTTGTAAAGGGCGTCGATTTTGGCTTCATCCAAGTCGGCGGTGCCGATTTTTGCCAGAAGCTCACCCGCAAGAAATGCGCGGATTTCGTTCTCTTTGCTGAGCTCTACCGTTTTGGAGAGGTCCTTCTCCATCTCTTGGCTTAGCGCGGTCTGCTGGATCAGCTGTTCCAGAATTCCTTCAAAAAGAACGGCGTCTTCGAGTTGCTTGTATTGCTCTGGAAGGCGCTCTTGCAGCGCAATCATGTGGCCCAAGGTGATGTCCGTACCATTCACGGTGGCCATGACGGTCGATGCATCTTGCGCAGCTGCTGGCATTGCGACCGTTACGGCGAGCCCTGTTGCACGAAGAAGTGTTGAAAATTTGCCCATAATACCTGTCTCCTCAGGGGCCGCTGGGGGGCGCGGCGTTGACACTATCAGACACGGCCCTTACATCGCCAAGAGGTTTGAGGCGCGTCTTGTCTTAGCCGTCGAGATATGGTGCGGCGGCCTTAGGGGCAAGGTGAACCTACACACGAATTTGTCAGCCATCAAAAAAGGCGCGGAAATATGCTGGGTTTGGGTACCATTACGAAAAAGGTGTTCGGAACGCCGAACGACCGCAAAGTAAAGGCTGTCCGGCCTCTGGTCGCCAAGGTCAATGCGCTGGAGCCCGAATTCGAGGCGCTGAGCGACGACGAAATCAAACAACGCACCGAGCAATTGTCCATGCGAGCCCAATCCGGTGAAAAGCTGGATGATCTCCTGCCAGAGGCTTTTGCCAATGTGCGCGAAGCGGCGCGTCGTGCCTTGGGCTTGCGCGCCTTTGATACGCAGATCATGGGCGGCATTTTCTTGCATCAGGGAAACATTGCAGAAATGAAGACCGGTGAGGGTAAAACCCTTGTCGCAACCTTCCCTGCTTACCTGAACGCGCTTTCTGGCAAGGGCGTGCATATCGTCACGGTCAACGACTACCTCGCCAAACGTGACGCGGAATGGATGGGCAAGGTTTACGCCGCTTTGGGTCTGACCACTGGGGTGGTTTATCCGCAGCAGCCTGATGAAGAAAAGAAAGCTGCCTACGCCGCTGACGTGACCTATGCGACCAACAACGAGTTGGGCTTCGACTACTTGCGCGACAACATGCGGTCCAACCTGTCGGAGATGTCCCAGCGCGGGCATAACTTCGCGATCGTCGATGAGGTCGACTCGATCCTGATCGACGAGGCACGTACGCCGCTTATTATTTCTGGCCCATCTGACGACCGTTCGGACTTATATCTGACGATCGACAAGCTGATCCCAGAGCTTACCGAAGAGCATTACAAGCTGGACGAGAAGACCCGCGCGGTCTCAATCTCTGACGAAGGGAACGACTTCATCGAGACGCGTTTGCGCGAGATGGAGTTACTGCCGGAGGAGCAGTCTCTTTACGACCCCGAAAGCACCACTTTGGTTCACCACGTGACCGAAGCGCTGAAGGCGCACAAGGCCTTCCATAAAGACAAGGACTACATGGTGCGCAACAACGAGGTTGTCCTTGTTGATGAATTCACAGGCCGGATGATGTCAGGCCGTCGTCTGTCTGGTGGCTTGCACCAAGCCATCGAGGCTAAGGAAGGCTGCGCGATCCAGCCGGAAAACATTACGCTGGCGTCAGTGACGTTCCAAAACTATTTCCGGCTTTATGGGAAGCTGGCTGGCATGACCGGCACTGCGGCCACAGAAGCAGAAGAGTTTGCCGAAATCTACGGGCTTGGCGTCGTGGAAATGCCGACCAACAAGCCTATTGCACGAATTGACGAACACGACGCGATCTACCGTACCGCGAACGAAAAGTACGAAGCGATCGTCGAGGAAATCAAGAAAGCGCACGCCACTGGGCAGCCCGTTTTGGTCGGCACGACTTCGATCGAAAAGTCAGAGTTTCTGTCCCAGCTTCTTGAGAAGGCAGGTGTGCCTCATAATGTACTGAACGCGCGTCAGCACGAAAAGGAAGCTGAGATCGTCGGCAATGCTGGCACCTTGGGTGCGGTGACCATCGCAACAAATATGGCCGGTCGCGGGACAGATATTAAGCTTGGCGGCAACGTCGAGATGAAGATCATGGCAGCGCTTGAGGCTGACCCAGACGGCGATCCAGAAGCGATCCGCGCCCGCATCGAGACCGAACAATCCAAGGCTGAAGACGAAGTGAAAGCCGCAGGCGGCTTGTATGTTCTGGCTACAGAGCGTCACGAAAGCCGCCGCATCGACAATCAGTTGCGTGGCCGGTCTGGTCGTCAGGGTGACCCGGGTCGATCCAGCTTTTTCTTGTCGCTCGAAGACGACTTGATGCGTATTTTCGGGTCCGAGCGTCTGGACAAAATGCTGTCGACACTTGGAATGAAAGACGGCGAGGCGATTGCCCACCCATGGGTTAACAAGTCGCTTGAGAAAGCCCAAGCAAAAGTCGAGGGCCGCAACTTCGATATCCGCAAGCAGCTGCTGAAATTTGACGACGTGATGAATGACCAGCGGAAGGCCATCTTCGGTCAACGCATGGAAATCATGGAAGCAAAGGAAGTGGGCGAAATCGCGCAAGACATGCGCCATCAGGTCATCGACGATTTGGTGGATCAGTTCATCCCCGCCAAGTCCTATGCTGACCAATGGGACACCAAGGGCCTTTACGTCGCAGTGATGGAAACTCTTGGGATTGATGTTCCGGTCATCGCATGGGCCGAAGAAGAAGGCGTCGACGACGGCGACATTCGTGAGCGCCTCTATGACGCGTCCGACGAATTCATGGCCAAGAAGGCTGTCGATTTCGGCCCGGACCAGATGCGCAACATTGAAAAGCAGCTTCTATTGCAAACCATTGACGGTAAATGGCGTGATCACCTGCTCAAGTTGGAGCATCTACGCTCTGTCGTTGGATTCCGTGGCTATGCACAACGCGATCCGTTGAACGAATACAAAACCGAAAGCTTCCAGTTGTTTGAAGGCATGCTGGATAGCCTGCGTGCTGATGTCACCGAAAAGCTGTCGAAGGTACGCCCGTTGTCAGAGGAAGAGCAGCAGCAACTGCTTCAGCAGTTCCTTGCGCAACAGAACGGTGGGAAACCTGTGGCAGAGCTAGAGGCGGAGCATGATGGTGTCGCTGCTCCGGGATTTGACGAGAATGACCAAGGGACATGGGGCAATCCGGGGCGCAATGCGCCTTGCCCATGCGGATCTGGGAAGAAATTCAAACACTGCCACGGTGAAATCGGCTAGGGGCAAAACCCGACGGTTTCGCCGAAGCCGTTTTCCTGCTAAGCTAAAGCTCTATTGCAACGAGAATACTCGGCAAAGGCAGGTAAATGAGCAGATTTTTGACAGGCGCGGTTCTGGCCGCGCTGTGTAGCAGTGCATCCTTGGCGTCCGCTGATGGCCTTCCCGCCGCGATAACGCCTCCATTTCCCAAAGCCAGCTTGCCAAGCCCTGTGCTTCCCGCAGATCGGGCACCCGACCTTGTCCGTTTCGAACCACCCTCCGCTCAGTCGCACGACCAAGCTGATCCAATCGCAGACATCGTAGCGCGGCAGGCGAACATCTCGAATTTCGGCACTGCCTGCGGGCCATCGCTTTCGCTGACAGTCGCACCAGATGCAAAAATCGCTGTGCGAGTGGAGGCTCCGTGTTTGCCTTATGATTCCGTTAGGGTGGAGCATGAAACACTCAGCTTTACAGCGCCGATGTCCATGACAGGCGAGCTGGCTTTCCTCCTTCCAGCGCTTGGAGAGGACGCCACAGTTAAGACAACCCTTTCCGACGGATCGGTTCTGGAAGCGACGACACATGTTCCAGAGCTGCGCAACTTCGCACGCGTCGCCCTTCAGTGGAGCGGGAAAGATTCAGGGGAGTTGGTGGCACAAGCTCCGAAGGCGCTGGATGGGGAAATGATCCGGTTGGGCCAATCTCTCGACGTTGAAGGTGCAACACTTCACGTGTTCTCGCGCCGGATCAATGACTTGAGCACATCGGGCGTGGTTCGATTGTCGATGAGTGCGCAAGTTACCGTTGACAACTGTGCCTCCGGAACTGCGGCGCGCGTGCACCGCGTGGTTCCAGAAGAGCCGGTTTCGGCCTACAATCTATTGTTCAAAGGACCCGGCTGTAGCGCGATTGGGCAAAGAGTTGAGTTGAAAAATATCATTCAAGACCTGAAACTCACTGGAAACTAAGGCGGGCACTTAATTGCAGACTATCTGGCGCAGTTTCTGGGCGGCACTCGCATTTTGCGTGTCTGCAACATCGGTATTTGCCGATGACGTCCGGCTGACTTCTCGCGACGGAGCGATCCAGATTGAGGGCACATTGCTTACCTATGATGGCGAGTTCTACCGGGTCGAGACGATCTACGGGCCGCTCACACTGGACGGCCAAGGTGTGACCTGCGACGGACCCGGCTGCCCTGACCTGAACGCCTTTGTTGCGAATATCCGTTTGTCTGGCTCTGAGCGTATGGCGGAGGTACTTATCCCCGCACTTATTCAGGCATATGCTAGCAGAAACGGGTATTCAGTCACCCGTGAGATCATAGATGACCGCCAATCAACCTTCATCCTGAGCGACAACGACCGAGTCCAAGCGCGCTTTGCATTGTCTTCTGGCACGACGTCTGAGGGCTACGCCGATCTGATCGCGGAGGAGGCCGACATCGCCTTGGTTCTACGAGAGCCGCGTGGCGAAGAAGTCTCCATGGCTCGTGCCGCGGCGTCGGGTGATTTGCTAAAGGGGCGCCGCGCCCGTGTCGTCGCTTTGGACGGCATCGTTGCAATTACAGCGCCGGGCCAACCCTTACGCAGCGTGTCACTAGAACAGATGGGGGCCGCGATTGCGGGAGACGCGGCGCGGTGGTCCGATATCGGCGGCGCTGACATTCCAATCCTTCGTCACCTGCCGAATTCTGATTCCGGGCTGTTGGAGACTTTTGAGGATCAGATTCTTCGTCCCAACCGCCTGACTATCAGAGATGGTGCGACGCACCACGCGCTGTTGGAAGATCTGGCAGATAGAGTCGCGGAGGACACCTTCGCGATCGGCTTGTCGACGTTGAGTGAGGTTGGGAACGCAGTTCCATTGCGCGTGTCTGGAAGTTGCGGTTTCGAAACCAGCGCGACGCTGGCCGCCCTGCGAGCGGAGGACTATCCGCTAACGCTTCCTCTCATGCTTTACACACCAGCCCGCCGTTTGCCACTGATC
The DNA here is from genome assembly GCF_900111945.1 of Litoreibacter janthinus. Lineage (NCBI taxonomy): Bacteria > Pseudomonadati > Pseudomonadota > Alphaproteobacteria > Rhodobacterales > Roseobacteraceae > Litoreibacter > Litoreibacter janthinus. The sequence goes on from NZ_FOYO01000001.1 coordinate 645,196, forward strand.
GCGCGGGAGTTTCTGGATTTTACACAAGACCCCTCTGCCGACCTTGTCATCCGTCGGGCAGGGTTTGTAGATCAGGCCATCACACAGACAAGTTTCGACGATCAGGGTGATCGGTTGGCCCATGCAATTTCTCAGGCTGGCCCGGAGGTCACGCTCGACGATCTACAACGTATGGTTGAAGCCCTGCGGGATCGAGAGCGGTTATCGACTACGTTCCGTTTCACCGGCGGAACACGGTTAGATGTGCAATCGCAGGAGAACATTATCCGATTGGCCCGCGCCCTTGAAACAGGTGCTTTCAACGAGAAAGAGCTTCTTCTTGTCGGCTTTAGTGACGGCGAGGGCCCGGCAGGTCCAAACCTTGCCCTGTCGCAGAAGCGCGCCCGTTCGGTGATGCGCCTGTTGAAAGACGCTGCGCCCGACGCCGATTTCAAACGGTTGAAGCTGCGCACTGAGGCATTTGGGGAGGCGTTGCCAATGGCATGCGACGACACAGAGTGGGGTCGAGCAATCAATCGACGAGTCGAAGTTTGGGTGAAATAGACTCTATATCAACCCATGAGACCGGAAAGAGTAATTGCCGCTACTGCCAACTATCAGGTGGTCGTGGAGTACCAGCCCCAACGCTTCCGCGCCATTCAGAACTTGGCGTGTCATAGCAATATCGTCCTTTGACGGAGATACGTCGCCTGATGGGTGATTATGAACCAGTATGAGGGCGGAAGCGTTTAGCTCCAGCGCACGTTTAACGACCTCGCGCGGGTAGACTGGAACGTGGTCAATGGTGCCGGTTTGCAGTGCTTCATCGGCAATCAGCCTGTTGCGACGATCCAGAAACAGAACCCTGAATTGCTCACGCTCCATATGGGCCATCTTGGTGCGGCAGTACTGAAGCAACGCATCCCACGACGAGAGGACATCGCGATCCATAACCTTGGTGCGGGCCATTGCCTGCGCTGCCGCCTCAACGATCTTGAGTTCCTGGATGACGCTGGTGCCAACGCCCTGCACAGCCGCAAGCCTGTTGGCAGAGGCGGAAATAACGCCATTAAAATCGCCAAACGTCGCCAAGAGTCTTCGCGCGAGGCTCCGCACTTCGCGCCTCGGTATCGCGCGAAACAATACCAGCTCCAGCAGATCCGCTTCAGGAGTCGCATCACTGCCAGCCATCAGGAACCGTTCGCGCACGCGTCGTCGGTGCCCGTGTTGTTCCGCCTCTTGAGAGCGGGGGATGGAAATTCGATGCGGGTGCAACCCTGGCAGCGCGTCGGGGAGATGTGTCTGGTGCAGCGTCATAGCTACAGTTCAGACGATTCGACTTAATCGCTGGTTAAGTAGGTTTCAGAATGTCGGATGGAACTTGCCTGCGGGCGACAGTGTGAATATCTCGCAGCCATTCGCGGTGACGCCAATTGAGTGCTCGAATTGTGCAGACAAGGATTTGTCGCGCGTGACCGCTGTCCAGTCATCTGCAAGAACTTTGGTTTCCGGACGGCCAAGGTTCACCATCGGTTCAATCGTAAAGAACATGCCTTCCTCAAGAACTGCCCCAGTTGCAGGACGGCCATAATGCAGGACGTTTGGCGGTGCGTGAAAAACGCGACCCAGGCCGTGGCCGCAGAAATCGCGAACGACAGACATTCTGTGGCCTTCGACAAACGTCTGAATAGCGTGACCGATGTCGCCAAACGTGTTGCCCGGCTTAACCGCTTCGATCCCTTTAAACAGAGCATCGTGCGTCACTTGAATAAGGCGTTCTGCCTTGCGGCTCGGTTTGCCAGCGACATACATCCGGCTGGTGTCACCAAACCAACCGTCGACGATAACCGTGACATCAATATTGAGGATGTCCCCGTCTTTCAGGACTTTTGACCCCGGAATGCCGTGGCAGACGACGTGATTCACGCTGATGCAGCTAGCGTGCTGGTAGCCTTTGTAGCCGATGGTTGCAGAGGTCGCGCCTGCGTCCTCGACCATTTTGGTGATGGCAGTATCAAGCACTTCCGTGGTTGTGCCCGGTTGCACAAGATCGACCATGCTATCCAGAATCTGCGCCGCAAGTTTGCCAGCTTTGGCCATGCCTGCAAAATCTACATCATCGTAGATTCGAATGCCTTGCTTGGTGATGCGGCCTTTATGCGTCCTGTCGTCCACGGGTAACTCCGTTGGTTGCTTTTCGCACATATAATACCCTCGGCGGGGTTAGACCACCCTCGGGCGGAATTGTGGGCCTTCATCAATCGCAAGTGGCTTCCCCAACCAAATACCATCAGGCGAAATTCGGGTGGAATAGCACAGCATCTCGACCCCGCTCTGGCGGGCAGAGTCAAAGCTTTTCGCATAATTAGGGTCTAAATCATCTGCCACTTTTAAGTAATGGCAATCGGTGCGACCCACGAGATACAGCATGACTGCGCGATCGCCGCTCCGTGCAATTTCCGTAAGGTCTTGTAGGTGCCTTGCGCCCCGTTTGGTGACGCAATCGGGGAACTCTGCCCAGCGACGATCCCGACGAAGGGTGACGCTTTTGACTTCGATATAGGCCGCTGGAAGGACGTCATGCGACAAAAGGAAATCGATCCGGCTTCCAGTCCCATAAGCGACCTCGGGGCGCACGGTGTCATAGCGGGTGAGTTCTGACACCTGCCCTGAAAGCAGCGCTTCTTTGGCTACGCGATTCGGCAATGTCGTATCGATACAAGCAAAGCCGCCATCGCGTAGTTCGGACACGCGCCACCCAAACTTCAGCTTCTTGCGTGGGTCGTTGTTGGGCTCTAGCCAAATCCGAGTGTCCTCGTCTTGCAATCCGGTCATTGCGCCTGGATTCGGGCAATGTGCGGTGATCTCTTCCCCAGTTTCTTCCAAAACAGCGTCGGCTAGAAAGCGTTTATAGCGGCGGATGAGCCGCGCGGGGACAAGTGGGGTTTGAAAGCGCATGTGCGGGGCCTATACCGAAAGACAAGAGCCAATCAAGGAACACCTCATGCCCAACCCCACTGCTGCGATGCTTGTAATCGGGGACGAAATTCTTTCCGGCCGCACCAAGGACACCAACACCAACCATTTGGCCTGCGCGCTCACTGAAGCGGGCATTGACCTGAAAGAGGCGCGCGTTGTCTCGGACGAGCATGATAGGATTGTTGAGGCTGTCCGAACGCTCAGCAAAGCCTATGACCACGTGTTCACATCTGGCGGCATTGGTCCGACACATGATGACATTACCGCCGACGCTGTTGGGGCAGCCTTTGGGGCTCATGTGGACATTCGCGATGACGCACGCGACCTTTTGGAGGCTCACTACAGTCGCCAAGGCATGGAGTTTAACGACGCCCGCAAGCGGATGGCACGTATCCCTGATGGCGCGACCCTAATCGACAATCCGGTTTCTATTGCACCCGGCTTTAGCATTGAAAATGTCCACGTCATGGCCGGGGTGCCAAAGGTGTTCCATGCCATGGTCGCGACAGTTCTGGCTACATTGACCGGTGGGCAGCCATTGCTGTCAGAGACATTACGGGTCTTTATCGGTGAAGGTGACATAGCGGGGCCGCTTGGGGAGCTTGCGAAAGCCAATCCTGATCTGTCACTGGGGTCCTACCCGTTTCAAAAGAACGGGGCATTTGGAAGCAATCTGGTTATCCGAGGCACAGATCCCATAAAGCTAAAACGGGTTGTGGGTGAATTGGCAAAGGCGCTTGGTGTTGAATACGTCTGATCTATTTGAAGTCGTCGCAGCCACCTGGCCGCCAGCGCGTGTGACGCATGTCGGGCCATGGCTTGTCCGAGACGGTCAGGGTGGTGGAAAACGCGTGTCTGCCGCGTCCCCGGTCGGGCCAGTGCGACAGGACGACGTCGCCTTGGCCATCGCCGAGATGGAAAAGCTAGGGCAACCGGCATTGTTCTCACTTCGGCCAGAAGACGCAGCGTTAGACACTATTTTGGAGAAGATGGGATATCGCGTCGTCGATCCTACCATTCTGTTTCTCGGCCCGATTTTCGAGCTTGAGGTGCCCAAGGTCACCGCGTTTGATATCTGGCCCCCACTACAAATCATGAAGGATCTGTGGGCCGAAGGTGGCATAGGACCAGAGCGTATCGCTGTAATGGAACGCGCAGCGGGCCCAAAAACGTCAATCCTTGGCCGGATCGCAGACCGAGCAGCAGGGTGCGCATTTGTCGCGATGCACGGCACAACAGCAATGGTGCATGCGGTTGAGGTTCTGCCGGAATACCGTCGCCATGGACTGGCCCGCAATATGATGCATTACGCTGCCTTGTGGGCGAAAGAACGCGGAGCCGAGCATTTCTCTCTGGTTACAACAGGGGCGAATACTGTTGCGCAATCGCTTTACAGTTCTCTGGGCATGACAGTGGTTGGGCAGTATCATTACCGTATGAAACCCTGAAAGGCCCTGCCCCGTGACAAATCCCGACGTGACCGCGCTTGATCTGCCAATGGCCGACCCGCTTCCCGAAGCGACGCAAAAATACTTCGACATCTGCACCGACAAGCTGGGGATGATTCCTAACGTCTTGCAGGCCTACGCGTTCGACCCAGAAAAGTTGAACGCCTTCATCGGCATGTATAACGATCTGATGCTCGGCGACAGTAACCTCACTAAACTGGAGCGTGAAATGATCGCTGTGGCCGTCTCTTCGGTTAACAAGTGCTTCTACTGTCTCGTGGCACATGGAGCCGCCGTGCGCCAACTGTCTGGCGATCCTGCCTTGGGCGAAGCGTTGGTGATGAATTACCGCGTTGCCCCTTTGGATGCGCGTCAGCGCGCGATGATCGATTTCGCGGTTCAAATGACCGAAGCGAGCTATCGCATAGAGGAAAGCGATCGCGACGGGCTACGCCAGGTTGGTTTTAATGATCGAGATATCTGGGACATCGCCGCCGTCGCCAGCTTCTTCAATATGACGAACCGGATGGCCTCTGCGGTTGATATGCGCCCAAACGCGGAATACCACGCGGCAGATAGATGACGGACACGCTTCGTCTTTTTCTGGTGGGCCTGTTTCTGGCAAATCCGGCTTTGGCCGACCTGCAACTGACATTTCCGGCTCCCGCGACCGAAACCTTCTCGGAAACGGAAGAATTTGGCAGCTACAAATTGCCTGTCGGTCCCTATGCGGACGGTTTTGTTCAGACGCTAGTAGCTGAAGGTCAGCAGATCACCCGTGCTTGGAGGATCGATATTGATGTCGGAACGTCACTGTTGGTGATGGACAACCTGCGCCAGCAGCTTGAGGCATCAGGGTTCGAGTTGCTCTATGAATGCACGACTGAAGTGTGTGGCGGATTCGATTTTCGGTTCACCACCAGCGTGCTTCCAGAGCCGGTAATGCATGTCGACCTTGGCGATTTCCGGTTTCTGTCAGCGCAGCGCCTTGGCGGCGCTGTCCCCGAGTACGTAAGCCTGTTCGTGAGCCGCGGCGCTGACACGGCTTTTGTGCAGATGATCCTTGTCGGCAGCCCGGATGAGGTTTCGCTAACCGCGAAATCTGGCGGAAAAGTTGCGCAAGTTGCCCCCGCTATTCCGAGCGTCACCTTCGGGTCAGTCACAGAAACAATGCTGCGCGACGGCCATGCCGTTTTGGATGACTTGAACTTTGAAACAGGCTCGTCCGCGTTGGGTGAAGGCAAGTTTTTATCCCTGATCGACCTTGCCGAATACCTGAAGGCCAATCCAGAGATCAGGATCGCATTGGTGGGCCACACCGATGCGGAAGGATCATTGCAGGGCAATGTGAACCTGTCCCGCAAGCGAGCGCAATCGGTAGCGGCGCGCTTGTCTCAGGAGTTCGGCGTACCCAGTAGTCAAATGGAAGCGGAAGGGGTCGGATACCTTTCCCCGCGCGCCAGCAACCTGTCTGAAGAAGGGCGCACCCAAAATAGAAGGGTCGAGGTGATTATCACCTCGACCCAGAGTTGATGCTGCCAAACATCGGGGGAAAACTTGTTGCTTAGTTGGTCCAGGTGTCTGGACCCTTCTCTTTGAAAGCTTCGACCAGGAAGTCGATAAATGTCCGAACCTTCGGCTGCGTGTAACGCCCTGGAGGATAGACCGCGTAGATGCCTTGCGTCTCTTTCGGAAGGTCGGGCATGGCCTCTTCCACCAACCCGTCGCGAAGAGCGTCGGCGTATAGGAAGCTTGGCAAATACGCGATCCCAAGACCTGAAACACATGCGTTCAGAAGAGATTGCCCGTCATTTACAGTCAGCCAGCCTTGCGTGCGCACCTGACGTTTCTCGCCTGATGGAGCCGTCAGTTTCCAGACGTTGCCAGCCGATTGGTTTGAGTAGTGCAAAAGCTTGTGATCGTTTAGATCGTCGATCTTTTCAGGGCGGCCGAACTGTTTGAAGTAGCCCGGCGATGCGATCAGTCGTTTAGACGTTTCGGTCAACTTACGAGCCCGAAGCGAGCTGTCTTCCATCTCACCGATGCGGATGGCCAGATCAAAGCCTTCGGAGATCAATTCCACGAAACGGTTGTTTAGAACCATGTTCACAGTGATGTCCGGATAATCCACTAGGAAATCGCCCAAAATCGGGGACATGTGGTTCACCCCGAAATCTGTCGCAACCGAGATGCGCAGCAGACCGGACGGTGCACTTTGCATAGACGACACCAAGGCGTCTGCTTCGCCAGCATCATTCAGAACGCGGCGGGCGCGGTCATAATAGGCCAGACCAATTTCAGTTGGGCTGACCCGCCGCGTTGTGCGGTTGAGCAGTCGTGCACCAAGGCGGGTTTCAAGGGAAGAGACGTGCTTAGAGACGGCGGATTTTGAAATCCCCATCTTCCGGGCCGCGTCTGTAAAGCCCCCTTGATCCACCACAGTGGCAAATGCTTCCATTTCGGTCAGTCGGTCCATTCGGATGCCTCAATAACTCATGACGTTTGAGGACTTATCGGGGTCAATTGGGGCAGGAATGCGAATTCCGTTGGACGATTCAGGGGTATCTGTGGGGATCGTTGAAGGCATGGAAACAAGTAAAGGCGTGTTTCCAAGATACATCTAAAGCCAATCCAACCACTTGAATGCAGCAATAAGAAGTAAAGCCACAACAAGCATCGCCCCACAAAGCACGACAAAAGCCATGGGCCAACTCGTACCAGGCAGACCCGCAACATTCATTCCAAAAAGTCCGGTCAAGAAACCCAGCGGCAGGAAAATTCCGGCGATCAATGACAAAACATATCCGTTGCGCCCCTGACGAAGGGCCACCTGCATATCGGAATGGTCCTGCAAGCTCAGCAAGCGGTCCCGAACCTCGTCAAGTGCTTCGAGCGTGATTGCCATGCGGTTAGCGGGTTCTCGAAGTTCCAGCCTGTCAGCCTCGGTCAGGCAAGCGGAGTCGAGTGTCGCTAGTTTGACCAAAGCATCTTTCTGGGGGCCAATGTAGCGACGCAGCTTGATAGTAGTGCGGCGAAGGGGTCCAAGCTCCTCTGCGTTCTTCCCGCCCTCTCCTAGAATATCGTCCTCGATATCGTCAGTTGCTGCGGTAATGTGCAGCGCCGTCTTCTCGATGCGGTCGGTCAGTCCGGTTGTAAGCGCAGTCAAAAAGTCCCCGACACTTTCGGGGCCATCACCCTCTGCAATCTTCTTGCGTATGTCTTCCAAGGCGAACACACGCCGCCTACGGACCGTAACCACCATCTCTGCTGTCACCCAAATCCGCAGGGATACCATGTCCTCGACGTCTTGGCCGTCGTTTAGGTTAACGCCACGGAGGTTCAAGATAATGCCGTCGCCAAGCTTGTCACAACGTGGCCGCGTTTCGGATTGTACCAGTGCTGCGGCTGCGATCTCAGGCACATGCTCTGACAGCCAGCTTTGCAGATTGGGGTCATTCAACTCGAAATGATGCCAGACGAACTTCATAGGGCTGCCGCCAAGCGAGTGCCCTGATTGATGGCACGTTTCGCATCAAGCTCCGCCGCCACATCAGCCCCACCGATAACATGCGGTGTTTTGCCAGCCTGTTCCAACGCGTCAGCGAGCGAGCGATGCGGGACCTGACCAGCACACAACACGACGGTGTCGACTTCTATCACGCGTGGGTTCTCGCGCGCCTCGCCCTCCGACACGTGCAGCCCTTGGGCATCGATGCGCTCATAGTTGACGCCGCCAACCATTGTGACGCCCTTCATTTGAAGTGACGCGCGGTGGATCCAGCCGGTTGTTTTGCCCAAGCCTTTTCCCAGCTTTTGTGCCTTGCGCTGTAGAAGGGTGACTTGCCGCGTCGCAAGGTCTGGTTGCGGGCCAGCCTCTGCCAAACCACCGCGTCGCGCGGCAGGATCGGTCACGCCCCATTCTTCCATCCACGCGTCAAGATCAACGGTAGGGCTGTCATCTGTGGTCAAGAACTCCGCAACATCGAAGCCGATTCCGCCTGCGCCAATAATCGCAACGCGAGGGCCAACTTTTGCTCCGCCGCGAAGAACATCAATGTAAGAAAGCACGTTAGGCCCGTCTTGACCGGCAATCTGTGGGTCACGCGGGACAACACCAGTGGCGATGATCACCTCGTCAAACTCGGCCAGCATGTCTGCCGTGGCCTCGGTTCCAAGCTGAACGTCGATACTGCTTTGCGCCACCATGGTCTTGTACCAATCGACAAGACCGAAGAACTCTTCTTTCCCCGGCACCTGTTTGGCCATGTTCAACTGCCCGCCGATCTCGGTGGCTTTGTCGAAAAGCGTGACTTTATGCCCGCGTTCCGCGGCGGTTAATGCGGTCGACAAACCAGCAGGCCCAGCACCAACAACAGCGACAGTCTTAATGGTTTCGGCTGGCGTGATCAGCAATTCAGTTTCGAAACATGCCTTCGGGTTCACAAGGCAAGTGCTCATCTTTCCGCTGAACGTGTGATCAAGGCAGGCCTGATTGCATGCGATGCAGGGGGCGATCTCTGCCGCGCGCCCGGCTTGCGCTTTCGCGACGAAATGCGGATCGGCCAAGAACGGGCGGGCCATGGAAATCATGTCCGCGCACCCATCTGCCAGCACAGCTTCGCCGACATCCGGGGTGTTAATCCGGTTCGATGTGATCACCGGAATGGAGACCTCGCCCATGAGTTTCTTGGTCACCCAAGTGAACGCGCGGCGTGGAACAGATGTGGCAATGGTCGGAATACGTGCTTCATGCCAGCCAATACCGGTGTTGATAATCGTAGCCCCCGCCGCCTCGATCTCTTTGGCTAGGCGCACAACTTCTTCCCACGTCGAGCCATCGGGGATCAGGTCGATCATGCTCAGGCGGTAGATGACTATGAAATCCTTACCAACGGAGGCCCGCACACGTTTCACAACCTCAATTGGAAGCCGCATCCGGTTCTCGTAAGAGCCGCCCCAACGATCTTCGCGCTTGTTGGTATGTGTGACCAGGAACTGGTTCAGGAAGTAGCCTTCGGACCCCATCACCTCGACGCCATCGTAGCCAGCTTGTTTGGCGCGGCTGGCAGCTGTCGCAATGTCGGCTATCTGCTTTTCGATGCCTTCTTCGTCTAGCTCTTTGGGCGGGAAGGGAGAGATGGGCGACTTGATGGCAGACGCGCTGACGCATTCCGGCCCGTAAGCGTAGCGGCCCGCATGCAGGATTTGCATCGCGATCTTCCCGTCAGCCTCGTGGACGCGATCAGTGACGATCTTATGGTTCGCTATGTCTTCGTCAGAGAACAAGCCAGCCGCGCCCGGAAACACGCCGCCTTCGCGGTTGGGTGCCATCCCACCTGTGACCATAAGTGCGACGCCGCCTCGCGCGCGCTCCGCATAGAATTCGGCTACGCGATTCCAGTCTTTTGTTTCCTCAAGCCCGGTGTGCATCGAGCCCATTAGAACGCGGTTCTTTAAAGTCGTGAAGCCAAGGTCCAGTGGGGCAAGCAAATGCGGATAAGCAGTCATCGGGTGTCCTCCAAGTTTGGGACAGGTTGACGTAGCCCGCGCCCGACGTCACGCAAAACGCGGCGTCATCTACCATTTAGAAGTAAAACTATAATTGGGTCCTGGGTAGAAGATCCTTAGGCAAGTCGCCCGCGACGAGAGCGCGGTAACCTAAGTCGTCTCGACGCAGTGTCGGCGGAAAGCTTTTTTCAGCATGTCTAGCTCTGCGCGCAGCAAATCCATCTCCGCACGGATGTCATCAGACAGAACTTCGCCGGTCACAATCGTAAAGCTGTCCAACTTATCGCCGGTCGCGCGTTCGGCGATCAAAAAGGTTTGCACACCGTCCGTCAGGATTTCCCGTGGAATTGCAAACCGCACATGCCACGTATTCCCAAGGCTTTTGTCCTCTGTGACCGTAAGCCCCTCAAGCTCTTGCTCCAGATGCAGTGCTTGCAGATCGGGATGGTAATTGTTCTCGGTTTCCGCTGTCAGCACCGCTTCATAGGTTCCAGCCTGAATTCGTGTCTTTGTAAGGATGGCATTGCTCATATTGCGAGTTCCTTAGAAATCGGCGCGGGGCCGGCGGCTGAAAGTGACATCACGCAGGTTGATCTCGTTCATCTCAGGTCCCTCAAAAATGAGGTCCATCCAGATGCGTTCCAGCCTACGTTCGCTGATTTTGGTATGCGCCAGATCAAACTCGACCATCATTTCTGATCCGTCCAAGGGCAACTCGCGGACGACCTGTTCAACATTCGGCCCGTACTTGACGTTCAGGCGGGCAAATATCTCCAGCGGCTTCTCAGTCTCTACCTCGGTGTCCATGCGCAGGATGTGGTTCTTGCGTAGACCATCGGTTGCGCTTTCAGGAAGGTCGATCACAAGGCTTAGAAAGCTGCCGTCAAACCGAAAAACGTCCATTCGCAACCCGAAAGGTGCAAGATCGCCTTCGCGGGTATTGCGGACCTGACGAAGCGTGAGTTCGGAGATTTGGCAATCGTGATATAAAGTCGCCGCGTTCCCGATGCGGGTGCGGCTTTCAACGGCGGCAATACCGATCGGCGACACAGGGCCGCGCCACAGCTCGGGGCGATGCGACCAATCCGACTGCGCTGGCTTGCGGATCGCGTTCGAGCCGATTCGAGGCAAAGTCAGGCGAGCGTCCGCAACATGGGTCACCTGATCAACGCGTCGGCGCATCTGCCTTGCTTGCGCACGCAAGTGGCGCAATAGCGATAGATCTATGGTTTCCGCGTCCTGCACCGCGTTTTCCCAACGGCGTAGGCTTCGACGGTGGAGCCGTCGCCTTACGAATTCTCGCATCCGATCCATCATGGGTGTTGAGACAGTCCTAAAAGCATTGCTCTACAGCGCTAACATTGTTTCTATATTGCAAACAATGGTTTCAACCAAATAAACGACGCAAGAGTCCCGTGTTAGTCACAGCGTTGGGGTCTTTGGGGGCCGTAGGATCGGTCACAGGCGCTTGACCTTCCATCAGAGCATTGCCGAAATCGTAAAGTGTTTGTAACCCGTCAGAGCTGCTGAGTGGCGCGTCTTTCAGCCCCAAAACGGAAAGGGCAACGACAGAGTTCTTTACGTCGAAGTAGCCACGCCAATAGGTTGTTGCATGACCTGGTGAGGACTGGGATTTGTTTTCACGCGCATGAACAAAAAACGCGCCATTCCTTGCAAAGCTGTCAAGAACTTCGACATTTCCACCGTCGCCGTCTGAGCTAAGCGACGCTTTGCCCGCATCGGACGCGAAGAATTCCGCTAAAGCAACTTCGGACTGGCCGATGCTGGGGCCCGTCCGTCCCGAAGGCAGAACGGTCGCAGTCGCAATCGCATTCACAAATGGCTGCGGCAGTTCGTCATTATCGGCAATCGCGGCGCAGTTGCCGAACACGATAAAGGCTTGCGCAGGGCCGTGCCGCGAGGATTTCGGATCAACACAGAATCCGGTTGGGCCGCGAACCACAACCCGATCAGCGGTAACCGTTATCTCGGACGGAGCGGATTGAGGGCCAGACCCAGCCGCACCGAAACCAGCCAGCGGGGTTTCCCCGCAAGCCGATAGGTATGTCGTGGCTAAGATAGCTGCATAGGCAAGACGCACAGCTTTAGAGGTCCATGTAGATGTGTTTTTCCGCTTTAGCGCCAGGATGCGTCACGGCGCCAAGGCGCGTGGACCCGACAAGCTGCGAATACTTCCACAACGCGCCTGAGGCATAGATCGTCTCACGCGGGCCTTTCCAATTGGCTTTACGCTCTGCAAGCTCGTCTTCAGTCAGATCCACGCTGATTTCGCCTTTGATGGCGTCCAGTGTGATGACGTCGCCGTCTTGCAGCATGGCAATCGGGCCACCATGAGCAGCTTCCGGGCCAACGTGACCCACGCAGAAGCCGCGCGTAGCGCCAGAGAAACGGCCATCCGTGATCAACGCCACTTTTTTGCCCATGCCTTGGCCGGACAATGCAGCAGTGGTGGCCAGCATTTCGCGCATGCCAGGACCACCTGCCGGACCTTCGTTGCGGATAACCAGAACTTCACCCTCTTTGTATTCACGCTTTTGAACAGCGGCAAAGGCGTCCTCTTCGCATTCGAACACACGCGCTGGGCCAGTGAACATTTGGTGCTGCGAAGACATTCCAGCGACCTTAACGATCGCGCCTTCAGGGGCGAGGTTACCTTTCAGGCCGACAACGCCACCGGTTTTAGAAAGAGGCTCCGCAATCGAGTAGATTACCTTGCCATCAGCTTCCAGCTCCACGCGTTCGATCTCTTCTCCGATGGAATAGCCCGTCGCGGTCATGCAATCTTCGTTGATCAGGCCCGCTTTGCGCAATTCCTTCATGATCACGGGAACGCCGCCCACTTCGTAAAGGTCTTTCGCCACGTACTGGCCACCTGGTTTCAGATCGACGAAATAAGGTGTGTCACGGAAGATTTCGCAGACGTCATCCAAGTCAAAGTCTATGCCCGCTTCATGAGCCATCGCAGGCAAGTGCAGACCCGCGTTGGTAGAGCCACCGGTACAGGCCACGACACGCGCCGCGTTTTGCAGACTTTCGAGCGTTACAATGTCCCGCGCGCGGATGTTTTTCTCAAGCAGGTTCATAACCGCTTGCCCGGATGCAATCGCGTAGTGGTCGCGGCTCTCATACGGGGCGGGCGCACCGGCAGAGTTTGGCAACGCCAGACCAATTGCTTCGGAGACACAGGCCATCGTGTTTGCAGTGAACTGGCCGCCACAGGCACCAGCGGAAGGGCAGGCGACGCGTTCCAAGGTACGAAGCGCTTCGTCAGACAGGTTGCCCGCCTGATGCTCGCCCACAGCTTCGAACACGTCTTGGACAGTGACGTCCTTCCCGTTCAACCGACCCGGAAGGATGGAGCCGCCATAGATGAACACCGACGGTGTGTTGAGGCGGATCATCGCCATCATCATGCCCGGAAGGGATTTGTCACATCCAGCCAGACCGACGATTGCATCGTAACAATGGCCGCGCATGGTCAGCTCAACTGTGTCTGCGATGGCTTCGCGGGACGCGAGCGAAGACCGCATGCCTTCGTGACCCATAGCGATGCCGTCGGTCACAGTGATCGTTGTAAACTCGCGCGGGGTGCCGTTGCCTTGTTTAACACCAAGCTTCACGGCTTGCGCCTGACGGTTCAGCGCAATGTTACAGGGGGCGGCTTCGTTCCAGCATGTGGCTACGCCAACGAAAGGCTGGTGAATTTCCTCGTCACCAAGGCCCATCGCATAGAAATAGGACCGGTGCGGCGCGCGGGATGGGCCCTCGGTCACATAGCGGCTGGGCAGGTTGGTTTTGTCGGTGGGTTTCTTCAGCATGTATGCCTCCCTCAAAAGCGTTGCAAAACGGAATAAAGGCCAAGCCCCACAGGCACAAGCGCGATTGCGCCGAAGAGGGTGCGACGATAGCGTGTCAAAAAAACCACCCAGAGGCACGCGCATATGTTCAGAACTCCGGCATTCGAGGCCTTCATCGCACCCGCGCTGCGCTATCCGGCCTTCTGGCGAATCGTGGTGGCGATCATAACTGGGCTAGGTGTCTACATGCTCGGGTCGGCTGCGATCCTGTGGTTTGGCATAGAACCCCTTGCCGCCATATTCCCAGAGTTGGAGGGCATGGACGCCTTCATGCTTCTTTACGGAAACGGAACATCGCCGGGGCAAATGGCTTTGATACTCGCGACGTTCATCCCGATGGGGCTAGCCGCGTTTGTGATGGCGGCATGGCACTGGAGGGGGCCTGCATCGCTGTTCGGTCCAAGGGCTGGCTTCGCGCGGGCGTTCTTACTATCGGTTGCCATTCTTGCGTTGGCGAACATTCTCTTCTTCTTGGCAGAGAAACTGATTTCGCCGGAGATCTACGAGGCGAACTTGCCTTTCATGGTTTGGGCCAAGCACTTGATCTGGGCGGTTCCTTTGCTATTCATCCAAACTACGTCGGAAGAGCTGGTTTTTCGCGGGTATTGTCTGCAGCAACTGGCTGCTCGGTTTCGAAGCCCGCTAATCTGGATGATTTTGCCCTCTTTGCTGTTTGGCATGGGGCACTATGACGATACGATAGACCCTATCCTTGCTCTTTTGATAGTTTTTGCAACAACGTTGTTCGGCGTCGTCGCCGCTGATCTGACCCGCATCACTGGCAATCTAGGGGCCGCAATGGGGCTCCATTTCGCCAATAATTTCGTGGCCCTGCTTTTGGTCGGTGTTCCGGGGGAGCTATCAGGCCTTGCGCTCTATCACGCGCCGTTCACTATGGACGATACGGAGACTCTGACACAGTATCTCACGTTAGATATCGCAATTCTGATAGCGCTTTGGGTTGTGATCAGGCGGGTCTTGCGTTGATTGCAATTTCCGCGTCTCGGGATTATCTGGGCGTAAGCAACGGGAGCAGAGCCACATGAACTGGATTTCCAACTACGTCCGGCCAACCATCAACTCTCTATTTTCGCGCCGCGAGGTGCCAGAGAACTTATGGAGCAAATGCGACGAGTGTGGAACAATGCTGTTCCACCGCGAACTGTCGGACAATCAGAATGTCTGCACAAACTGCGATCACCACATGGCAATCACAGCGCGTGAGCGGTTTAAAGCGTTGTTCGATGGCGGCATTTTCGTCGAGGTAGATGTTCCGGCTCCGGTTGCGGACCCGCTCCACTTCAAAGATCAGAAAAAATACCCTGACCGCATGAAAGCCGCGATCAAGAAAACCGGCGAAAAAGAAGCCATGCTGGTGGCCGAGGGCGAGATCCTACGCACCCCAATCGTAGCAGCTGCGCAGGATTTCAGCTTCATGGGCGGCTCCATGAGTATGTATGTCGGCAACGCAATCATCGCGGCCGCCGAACGCGCTGTGGCAACGGGGCGCCCGCTCGTGTTGTTCTCGGCGGCTGGTGGTGCGCGAATGCAGGAAGGCATTCTTGGCCTCATGCAAATGCCGCGCACGACGATTGCAGTCGAAATGCTGAAAGAGGCGGGGCTTCCCTACATTGTGGTTCTGACTCACCCAACGACCGGCGGCGTTACGGCCTCCTATGCAATGTTGGGAGATGTTCAAATCGCTGAACCAAATGCGCTGATCGGTTTTGCGGGTGCGCGGGTGATTGAGCAAACGATCAGAGAGAAGCTTCCAGAAGGCTTCCAGCGTGCGGAATACCTTCTTGACCACGGGATGCTTGACCGCGTTACACATCGCAAAGACATGAAGGACGAGTTGGTGACGATCATTCGTATGCTGACGGGCCAGCCCCCCGCTACTAGAGGCGATCTCCCTCCGCCAGACTCGGAGCCTGAGGCCAAACCAGTGGGCCCTGCCGAGTGACGACGCAGACGAGCGACGCCATCCTCGAACGGATGATGGCGCTTCACCCCAAGATCATCGATCTGACACTGGATCGTGTCTGGCGCCTGCTTGCTGTTCTGGATCACCCTGAACAAAAGCTGCCGCCGGTGATCCACATCGCTGGGACCAATGGCAAAGGCTCTACACAAGCCATGATCCGAGCAGGGCTTGAGGGCGCGAATAAAGCCGTTCACGCCTACACCTCTCCGCATCTAGCACGCTTCCACGAACGGATTCGCTTGGCTGGGGATTTGATTTCCGAAGAACATCTGACCGAGGTGCTGGACGAATGTTATACCGCAAACGGTCCTGAATCGATCACCTACTTCGAGATCACCACGGTGGCAGCTTTGCTTGCTTTCAGCCGAGTTAGAGCCGATTTCGTTGTTCTGGAAGTCGGGTTGGGCGGGCGGCTGGACGCAACGAACGTGCTCGAGAAACCCAAAGTAACTGTGATTACCCCGATCTCGATAGATCACGAAAGTTTTCTGGGGGATACACTGGCCAAGATCGCGCATGAGAAAGCAGGCATCATTAAACGTGGTGTGCCTTGCGTCGTTGGTCCGCAGCCTGAAGAAGCGATGGATGTGATCGAAGCGCGGGCAGCAAAGCTTGGCGCGCCGCTTCTTGCTTATGGTCAGCACTGGCATGTTTGGCAGGAGCGTGGGCGTCTTATCTTTCAAGATGAACGCGGATTGTTGGACCTGCCCCTTCCAGCACTTCTTGGAGCCCATCAAATTCAGAACGCGGGCGCGGCGTTGGCGGTTTTGCGGCACTTGGAGTTCGATGAAACCGCGTGTGAGGCGGCGTTGACCAACGCCGTTTGGCCCGCGCGCATGCAGCGGTTGAAAACCGGGTCATTGGTCGAAGCCGCCGGTCAGGCAGAACTTTGGCTTGATGGGGGCCATAATCCAGCGGCGGGTGATGCGCTTGCGGAACTGCTAAAATCGCTCCCCTCTAAACCGACCTATTTGATTTGCGGAATGCTCAATACAAAAGACGTGCGCGGATATATGCGCCCGCTCGCCGAAGTTGCGCAGGCACTGTACTCGGTTTCAATTCCGGGCGAGCAAGCGACACTCTCGGCGGGAGAAACTGCCGCCGCTGCCCGTGACGTTGGCATTCAGGCGATAGAGGCCGACGGCGTCTTAGCGGCGATCGAAGCAATCACAGTCGCTGAGCCGAATGCCCGCATCTTGATCTGTGGATCGTTATATTTGGCTGGCAGCATCCTGCGCGAAAACGGCTAGTCGATCGCCCAGCCGACGCTTTGCATTTCGCGCAAACGCGATGCAGTGCGTTCGAACTCAAACACGCCCTCACCTTCCAGATAGAGCCGCTCAGGCTCCGCGGCGGCGGAACAGATCAGGCGGACTTTTCCTTCATACAAGGCGTCGATAAGTGTCACGAACCGCTTTGCTTCGTTGAAGTTGTCACGCGACAGGCAGGGAATATCCTCTAACACAAGAACACGAACGTTTTCGGCAACGGCTAGATAGTCGGCAGCGCCCAAAGGTTGACCGCATAGATCATAGAAATTCGCACGAGCAATGCCATTCCGAAACGCAGGCAGCATCACATCGCGCCCCTTCACTCGAAGAACCAAAGGCTCTGCGGCACCGCCAGTCAGGCTTTGCCAGATGGATGAAATCTTAGCTTTCGCGTTGGCATTGGCAGGTGAGAAATAGACCTGCTCCCCCTCAAGCCGATCTTGGCGATAATCGGTGTCCGACGATAGCTCATGCACAGTGAGCCTGTCTTTCAGCATCTCGATGAATGGCACAAACAGGTTACGGTTCAAGCCGTCTTTATACAGGTCATCCGGCGCCCGGTTGGACGTGGTGACGATGACGACTCCGCTTGCAAAAAGGTTCTCAAACAGCCTGCCGACAATCATCGCGTCGGTGATGTCAGTGATCTGCATCTCGTCAAAACAAAGCAGTCGCACCTCTTTCGCGATGTCCTCGGCCACGGGCTTGATCGCGTCATCCACACCCGTTTTGCGAACCTCATGCATCGCGGAGTGGACCTCCTGCATGAACGCATGAAAGTGGACGCGTCGCTTGCGCTGCTCGGGGACCGCCTCAAAAAACAAATCCATCAACATGGATTTGCCACGACCGACGCCGCCCCAAATATACAGACCTTTCACTGGAACATTGTCGCTGCCGAAGAAGCCGAAGAGCTTCTTTTTGCCAGTGCTCGCCTCCAGCTGCGCGGCTACGTCGTCGAACAGAGGTAGAACCGCGTGCTGCGCCGGGTCGGGGTTTATCTCGCCCGCCTGAACTTTGGCGTCGTAGGTCTGAGTTAGAAGCATTGGGGCCGTCTTATCATTTTTGTTTACCTGATGTCGCAATAATCATGATTTGACGCAAACCGGAAATTCATCGACGTTTCCACAATGGAAAAATCGCGCGCCCCACTGTTCACCCCTGTTCTAATCGTCGGCAGCATTATTGTGATGCTGTGCTTCGCCATTCGGGCAAGCTTTGGCGTGTTTCAAATCCCGATTGCGCAGGAGTTTGGCTGGCCGCGCGCTGAATTTAGCTTGGCGATCGCAATTCAGAACCTTGCCTGGGGTATCGGACAGCCCATCTTCGGAGCGATTGCCGAAAAGCTGGGGGACCGTAGGGCGATTATTATCGGCGCGTTGCTTTACGCTGTGGGCCTTGTCCTCTCGTCCTTCGCGATCACGCCGGGAGAGCATCAGGTTTACGAGATCCTTGTGGGTTTCGGTATCGCGGGCACTGGGTTCGGGGTAATTCTTGCAATGGTCGGTCGCGCCGCTTCGGACGATAACAGGTCGATGGCGTTAGGGATTGCCACAGCCGCAGGTTCAGCCGGTCAGGTATTCGGTCCGCTTGCCGCAGAGTTCCTGTTGGGTCATTTTCCGTGGCAAACCGTGTTTGTCATTTTCGCGGCGGTCATACTTCTGTCGCTCTTTTCGCTGCCGTTCATGCGGGCACCGATGGCCACACGGTCGGAATTGGAAGACAGCCTAGGCACCGTACTCAGGCGCGCGTTCAAAGATCCTTCCTTTGCGATGATCTTTTTGGGGTTCTTTTCCTGTGGGTATCAGCTGGGCTTCATCACGGCCCATTTTCCGGCCTTCATCACCGAGGTGTGCGGCCCAATCGCGAGTGGTGGCTTGCTGGCTGGGCTTGGGATCACTTCGACATCTGCGTTAGGCGCCTTCGCCATAGCGCTGATTGGCTTGGCCAATATTGGCGGCACAATCCTTGCAGGCTACTTAGGGCACCGGTTCTCTAAAAAATATCTGCTCGCGGGGATTTACACTGGCCGGACGATTGTCGCGGCGTTGTTTATCCTGACCCCCATGACTCCGACCACGGTCGTTGTCTTTAGCTTGGCAATGGGGAGCCTGTGGCTTGCAACGGTGCCGCTCACATCAGGACTTGTGGCCCATATTTACGGGCTGCGTTACATGGGCACACTCTACGGGATCGTGTTCTTCTCCCATCAACTTGGGTCATTCCTTGGCGTTTGGTTGGGGGGCAAACTTTATGACATTACGGGTGACTACACATTGGTCTGGTGGATCGGCATCGGTATCGGGGCGTTCAGCGCGATTGTGCATTTACCGGTGCGCGAGAAGCCGTGGTCCGCTCAGCCAGCGTAAACCACAGGGAACCAGTCCTCACGAAGCCTGTCGCCTGCCTGCATTCCATGCCCCGGAAAGGGCGGCGAGGTGCGGCCGGGGCGTTCGACATATCTTGCGTCGTCGCCGACAAACCGAAGTGACAAGGCCCTTCGGCGGTTTGTTGTTTCGTTCCCACGCGCACCATGCGCCGTGCGATAGTCAAACAAGACCGCGTCGCCAGGTTCCATTGGCCATTCTAGCACCGCATCATCGGACGGGTTCGGCACGTCGATCCATTCGTCGTCGGACGCATAGAAATCGCTGTCATCGGCCCAAGACACCGGCCGGACCATTTTATCCCATTTGTGAGAGCCAGCAATGAAGCGCAGGCTGGCCTCGCGCACAGGATCAAGCGGAATCCAAAGACTGACGGTCTGCGACCCTTCGACGAAGTAATAGGGCGCGTCCTGATGCCAAGGGGTTGGTTTTGGCGTGCTGGGCTCTTTCACCAGAACGTGGTCATGGAAGATTTGCGCAGTCCTAGAAACCATTGCGCGGGCGGCGAGCTCTGCGGCGGGGCTTTCACGAATGATCTGTTCGAACTCAGGAATACGGTGCCAGTTGCAGTAATCATCAAAAAAGCGCCCTTGCGTCACGGCATTCTCTGACGCGTATTCACCGGGCTCGCGGATGTTGCGCTCGATTCCCGCAGCGATGATGTCGACCCAGTCCTTGAAAACACCACGCACGACGACGGCCCCGTCGCGTTGGAATTCTTCGATCTGCTGCTCTGTGATCAATTGGCGTTCCACTTTTCCAGAATGTAGCGGCACGTCATCAAGTCCAAATGTGCACCGCCACCGTTTTTGCAGATGGTGATATCGTCAGGCGCGCGCTTGAAGGCCTCTGGCGTATAGAAATCTGCCAAGACATCGCTCCGTTTGATAGCACCGCTGGCAAGGGGAATCTTTAATTCCCCGATATGATCCAGTGTCGTCGCAAAACTGTCGGCAAACACTTTTGAGCGCTGCAGAGCCTCGTCGTCTACTTCGCGCATATCAGGTCGGTAGGCGCCAATCAGGTCAAGATGTTGGCCAGCTTGCAGCCACTCGCCCTTTAGAATCGGGTCAGTTGCCATGGTTGCCGAGCAGATAATTTGCGCTTGCCTGACGCCGTCCTCCAGCTCTGCAACACTGGTCGCACCGTGGGTGGAGGCAAAGACCTTGGCATAGTCTCTATTCCTGCCCCAAACGACATATTTGGCGTCTGGAAATACACTTCGATAGGCGTCAATCATATTGCCCGCGACCGTCCCAGTTCCCACAAGTAAAATGGTATCTGGATTCGGGTTGGCCAGCAGTTTTGCGGCGTAGAGACTGTCTCCTGCGGTCTTCCATTTTGTAACCAGATGAAAGTCTATGATTGCCTCCAGTTCGCCAGTTTCGTCAGAAAACATGGAGACCGAGCCGTTGATCGCGGATTGGCCATTGGCCTTGTTTCCCGGAAAAACAGTCGCGGATTTGACGGCGAGGCCCAATCCATCGATCCACGCAGATCGTGACAAAAGCGTATCTGGGTCTCGGTAAAGGAACGTGTCGCCGATCTCGGCTTTCGGGAGTTTGTGCCCTCGCGCTAGCGCATCGGTCAGTCCGTCCCAGCCGATAGCGGCTTCACCGTCCTCGAAACCTATGACTTTGATTGTCACGGAGAAGCCTCGTCGGCAGTAAGAAGGCCATGCAAGACCAAACAATCAGCCCAGCCTTGCGGGGTCTCAAACAAATGGGTTTTCCAGCCGCGCGACTGCGCCATTTCAATATTGTCGGCGCGATCATCCGCAAAGAGCAGTGATTCCGGCGCAAGCTCGCAATCGTCTTCCACCATCTGATAGATTTTCGGATCGGGCTTAATGACCTGCATATGGCCGGAAATGTATCGACGGTCGAATTCACCGAGGTAGCTATACACCGTTTCAGCGTAGTCAAAGCTGCCAATCCCGAAGTTGGAAAGGGCGAAAACCGGTATGCCCTTGCTGCGCAGGGCACGCAGCAGTTTCACCGAATGGTCAATCGTAGGCGACGCCATTTCGATCCAATGATCGTGCCACATACGGATTTCGTTGCGCCATTTCGGATAGTTTTCTGCGGCGCCATAGATCGTTTCTTTAAACGGGGCGCCCAGATCGACCTTGTCGTTCATCCCGTGAAGATCGACCTCGGCAAACATCGCCTTGCGTCGGTCTTCACCGATTGCACTGTCGTAAAAGCGTTCTGGTTGCCACTCGAGCAGCACGTTGCCGATGTCGAAGATAACTGCCTTGATCATGCGTATAGTGCCTCTGCGTGGAAAGAGATGTGGTCTTCCATGAAGGTGGAAACGAAGAAGTAGGAATGGTCATAACCGGGCTGCATACGGAACGTCATTTCTTGTCGCTTTGCGGCCGCGGCCTGTGCCAAAATCTCGGGTTTCAGCAGATCTAGGAATTGGTCCTTGGTTCCTGTGTCGATCAGCACCGGCCCGTCGAAGCCATGTTCAGCCATTAACAAGCTAGCGTCGTGACCAGCCCATTTTGACTCATCAGAGCCTAAATAGGCTTCAAACTGCTTGCGACCCCAATCGGACCCGCTAGGGTTGCAGATCGGAGAAAAGGCCGAGACGCTAGAGAACCGGCCAGCTTCGCGCATCGCAATTGTAAGCGCGCCGTGACCGCCCATGGAATGCCCTGTAATGGCCTGACGCGATGCATCCAGCGCGAATTTTTCGAACACCAGCTCGGTGAGGTCTTTGGTGATGTAATCATACATCTGGAAATGCGGTGCCCACGGTGCCTTGGTCGCGTTGACATAGAACCCCGCGCCTTTGCCCAGATCGTAGGCTTCGTCATCCGCGATAGCTTCGCCGCGGGGCGAGGTGTCGGGGAAAATCAAGGCAATCCCTTGCTCAGCCGCCCAGCCTTGCGCGGCCGCTTTCACCATGGCGTTCTCATGAGTGCACGTCAGACCGGACAAATACCAAAGAACGGGCACTGGACCGTCTTGGGCTTCGGCTGGCAGGAACAGTCCAAACGTCATATCGCAATCACAGCTGGCAGAGCGGTGGGAGTAGACGCCTTGAATCCCGCCAAAACACGCGTTCTCGGAAATCGTTTCCATGTGGTCTCCTTTAGCTGACCCAGCCGATAACCAGCGAAACGGTCAGAATGCTGACGGCGGTAGATATAAGAATACTGGCGGATACCCGCGTCGGGGCAACCCCATAATGCTGCGCGATCATGTACACATTGCCCGCAACGGGCAAGGATGCGGCTGCGACCATCACTGATGCTGAATACGGGTCCACCCGAAACAGCCAAAGCGCAGAGATTGCGACGGCTGCGGGATGCAATACCAACTTC
This sequence comes from Litoreibacter janthinus, assembly GCF_900111945.1. Classification (NCBI taxonomy): domain Bacteria; kingdom Pseudomonadati; phylum Pseudomonadota; class Alphaproteobacteria; order Rhodobacterales; family Roseobacteraceae; genus Litoreibacter; species Litoreibacter janthinus. The sequence goes on from NZ_FOYO01000001.1 coordinate 667,964, forward strand.
GAGAAAGATAGCCACGATGCAACCTGCATCCGCTCTGCCGATTTTGTGGCAAGCGACGCACCGATTGCGAACAGCGCACCAGGGGTGGCCGCGCCCCCTAAGATGGACAGAAATTCGTTGAAGGGCACTGGAATTGGAACGGCTGACGCAGACCATCCGAAGCCAAGGACAATTGACACAATCATCGGGTTCTTGAGCAGGCCCATTCCAACCGTCTTCAGAACCCCCAAAGACATCCGGCCGTCACGCGAACCGGTGATCAGGATAACCACGAGGCTGCCGAAAAAGATGAGATCCACGGCGAGGATCAACATCACAGGTCCGATAGCCTCTTCTCCCATGAGTAGCACCAGCATTGGCACCCCAAGGAAGCCGACATTGCCGATGACGCCACATTGCGCCTCAATCGCGGCTTCCTCAATGGGCCGCCAGCGCAGCAAGGCCACTGCGGTTACGATCAAGTAAACAAAGGCCGTCGCCCAGAAATACGAGATGATATAGGTCCAATCCAAAATCTCGGCGATCGAAAGGTTGGCAGAGAACCGGAACAGCATTGCTGACAGGGCAAAATAGAAAACGAACTTCGTCAGATATCCCGTGGCCTCGGGGGTGAAAAACTTCACTTTCCCGGCCCAATAACCCACGCCAATAATGGCGAAAAAGGGCAGTGTTTTCAGAAATATCTCCAGCATCGCAATCCCCGATAGCACGGTCTCGGGGGTTGCAACAGAGGCTTAGCCGCTGCCGATCAGCACGCCAGCCGCCAGCACGAGTGCGCCGCCGAGGACGACCTGAAGCGCGGCACGGAAGAACGGAGTTTCCATGAAGCGGTTCTGGATCCACGCTATGGCCCACAATTCGATAAACACAACGATGGCTGCGATTGTCGTCGCGGTCCAAAAATCGGTGATCAGATACGGCAACGCGTGGCCCAACCCGCCTACGGTGGTCATGATACCTGAGGCAAAACCGCGTTTCCAAGGCGAGCCACGGCCAGACAGTTGCCCGTCATCGGAGGCCGCTTCTGTGAAGCCCATAGATATGCCCGCGCCGACTGATGCGGCGAGACCCACGAGAAAGGTTTCCCATGTGTTACCCGTGGCGAACGCAGCCGCGAAGATCGGGGCAAGCGTTGAGACAGAGCCATCCATGAGCCCGGCCAAGCCGGGTTGGACCCAAGTCAGCACAAACTGGCGATGCGCTTCTGTGTCTTCGGTTTCTCGTGCGTCACCGTCAATCTGGGCGTTCAGATCCGATGCCTTCTGTTCGTGACTTGCCTCTGCCGCCGCTAGGTCACCAAGCAGCTTACGCGTGTCTGCGTCGGTCGTTCGTTTCGCGGCAAGTTCGTAGAATCGCTGCGCGTCTCGTTCCATTTGGCCGGCTTGTTCGCGGATTTTCTCGAGCCCGAGGTTTTCGATCAGCCAGATCGGCGAGCGAGCATAAAACCCTGCCACATGCTCGCGGCGCAAAAGCGGAATGACGTCGCCAAACCGCTTTTTGTGCAGGTCAATCAGCATCTGCCGGTGGGTGTCTTCCTCCGCAGCCATGCTTTCAAAAATCTCGGTGGTTGCTGGAAAGCTTTCACGCAGGCGTTCTGCGTAGCCTCGATAGATGCGTGCGTCATCTTCTTCGGAGGAAATGGCGAGGGCTAGAACCTCTTGCTCGCTCAGATCAGTGAAGCGGCGGCGAAAAGAGACGGACGGGAGCATGATGACCTCTAAATTAGAATAATTCTAAAATAGTCAAAATATCGAACAGTTCAAGGTTCAATGAAAGTAAACTGATCAGTTCAGAAAGTACTTGAATATCTAAACGACTCGGTTTAGTTGTCTCAATATGAACCGAACGGTTTACTTTTGAAGGAATAAGAAAATGAACATTCTCAAATCTGCAGCACTCGTCGCTTCTTTTGCCCTAGCTGGCCCTGCGCTGGCAGATGGGGGCGCCTCGTTTGTTTACATGCCGCATCTCACCTACACGGCGCAGGATGCCGCTGTTTCCAAAGATGTGGTGCCCGCTTCGCTGAAAAAACCCGACACCTGCACCCAGCTTGAACGTGGCGGTGACGTCACATCGGATGCCTGCGGAACGCTAGCCAGTTCTGACCTAGTGAAACGCAAGCTGTCGCACGACGAGTAGCTCCCCCTACCTAACGTCGCGCACTTGGGCGGGCCTTCGGGCCTGCCCTCAATCATTCGGCAGTTGTTGCCGAAACTAAACTGAATGGTCTATAATAGATGATCAGGGCAGGGAGGCACTCACTTGGACGGAAATACTCCGGAAATCAAACGCGGCCGTAAATACGATCAGGTGATCGCTGGAGCGCGCGACGTTTTTCTGGCGCATGGATTCGAGGGTGCAAGTGTCGACTTGATTGCCCGCGAGGCTGGCGTGTCCAAGGCGACGCTTTATAGCTACTTCCCTGACAAGCGCATGCTGTTTGTCGAGGTCGCGAAGCAAGAATGCGCTTCTCAAGCCGATCGGGCGTTGCAGGTCGATGCCACTGATATTCCCGTTCGCGAGATGCTCACAACGATGTCTCACAAGATGATGGAGTTTCTGACCTCCAATTTTGCCCAGCGCATCTTCCGTATTTGCGTAGCGGAATCTGATCGGTTTCCCGAATTGGGGCGCGAGTTCTATGCCTCCGGACCCAAGCTGCTTGAAGATAGACTCAGTGTCTATTTTGAACACGCATGCGAGCGTGGCGAACTGAAGATCGACGACATCGGCCTCGCCGCGATGCAGTTTCAGGAACTGGTCAAATCCGAAATTTTTGTGAAAATGATCTTCAACATCATCGAAAAGCCAACACAGGCTCAAATTGACCGGGTCATCAACGGCGCCGTCGACATGTTTCTGGCACGCTACGCCGCTTAACCAGCGCGGCGTACCTTAAGCTGTGTGCCGTCTTTCTGGGTCTCAAGCGCTTTGAGTTTTCGGATAAGGTCGCTGAGTTTCTTTTCGCCATAGGTCCGTGTGTCGAAGTCAGGGTTGTCGGCCATGATGAACTGACCCAGCGCACCAAGCGAATACCAATCATCGTCGGTGTTCATCTTATCCATTGCCCTCAGGATCAATGGAATCGCCTTTGTCGGGTTCTCTTTCCCTACTGCGGGCGCTGGGCTGCCACCGCGTTCCGGTTCCGGCTCGTCAATCAAATTTTCGATAAGGATGAAGCGATTGCAGACGTTCCGAAGAGCCTCGGGGGCCTTCCTCTCACCGATGCCAATGACGTCCAACCCTTCCTCACGAATACGCGAAGCAAGTCGGGTGAAGTCGCTGTCAGACGACACCAGCACGAAACCGTCGAACTTTCCGGTGTGCAAGATATCCATCGCGTCGATCACCAGCCCGATGTCAGACGCGTTCTTGCCCTTGGTGTTGGCGGTCTCCTGATGAGCAACAAGCCCTAGGGCACGGATCTTTTCAGACCACTTTTTCAACTGCCCGCTGGACCAGTCGCCGTAAACTCGGCGCAAGGCGGGCTCCCCGAAAGCGGTTACCTCCTTGAGAATTACTTCCGCGTTGTCGGCGGGAATGTTGTCCGCATCAATGAGAACAGCGTAAAGCGGCCGAGATCGGTCGGCCATTAATAAACTACGACCGAACGGATGGATTCCCCTGCGTGCATCAGATCGAATCCCTTGTTGATGTCATCCAGCCCCATGGTGTGGGTAATCATCGGATCAATCTCGATCTTGCCGTCCATGTACCAGTCAACAATCTTCGGCACATCCGTGCGACCACGCGCGCCACCGAATGCCGTGCCGCGCCAGCTGCGGCCCGTCACCAACTGGAATGGGCGGGTACTAATCTCGGCACCAGCGGGCGCAACACCAATGATGATAGACTCGCCCCAGCCCTTATGGGCCGACTCTAATGCGGTTCGCATAACACCCACGTTGCCAGTTGCGTCAAAGGTATAGTCTGCGCCGCCCTTGGTCAGGTTAACGAGGTAGGCAACCAGATCACCGTCAATCTCGCTTGGGTTGACGAAATCTGTCATCCCGAACCGTGTCGCCATCTCCACCTTTGACGGGTTCAGGTCCACGCCAACGATCTGGTCGGCGCCGGCAAGGCGTAAACCTTGGATGACGTTCAGGCCGATGCCTCCAAGACCAAACACAATCGCACGGGAGCCGATCTCGACTTTGGCGGTGTTGATTACCGCCCCAATGCCAGTAGTGACGCCACAGCCGATGTAACAGATTTTATCAAACGGGGCGTCTTCACGCACTTTCGCCAAGGCGATTTCCGGCAGAACGGAATGGTTCGCGAATGTCGAACACCCCATGTAGTGCAGGATCGGGTCACCATCGAGTGTTGAAAACCGCGACGTCCCGTCTGGCATTAAGCCCTGCCCTTGGGTCGATCGGATCGATTGGCACAGGTTTGTCTTTGGGTTCAGGCAGTACTCGCACTCGCGACATTCGGGCGTATAGAGCGGGATCACGTGATCCCCCTTCTTCAAGGTTGTTACGCCGGGTCCTACATCGACGACGATCCCCGCACCTTCATGGCCAAGAATGGCCGGAAATAAACCTTCCGGATCAGCGCCTGAGAGGGTGAACTCGTCCGTATGACAGATGCCCGTGGCCTTCATCTCGACCAAAACTTCGCCCTCGCGAGGTCCATCGAGGTTTACTTCCATGATTTCCAGCGGTTTTCCGGCTTGGATGGCGACTGCAGCTCTGGTGCGCATAATTTGATCCTCTCTAGGCGTTTGATCGCCAGCCTTGCGCATCGTCACGCCGAAATCAATCGCCTTAGATTTGCTCAAAACAGCCCGAGGCCTTAAACCCGACAAATGCGATTCCTTTTTCCAATCCTCCTGCTGCTATCGGCTTGCGACACGCCGCTTTCTGATCCTGCTGATTTTGATGGCCAGCCGCGCTGTGGGGCCGAGAATTACTATTATCTTCTTGGGAAGAGGGCGACGGCACTGGAAGAGGTGCAGTTGCCGAGCACGGCACGAGTGCTGCGGCCAGACGATGTGATCACCATGGATTTCAGCCCCGATCGCTTGACCATTGATGTCGACCGCTCTGGTCTCGTTTCCAGCGTCACATGTCGCTGACCTTCCTCGCGGGTAAGGTTGCAAGACAGGCTAACGCCTTTGTCGCACCAACTCTTTGACCGCACCCTAAATCGGGGTAGAACGCTCAAATGGCGAAGGCAGCAAAGACACCCAAAAAGCCAATCAAACAGGCAAAACCGAAGCGCTCCATCTTTTGGTGGATCGGCGTCATGCCCTATTTGGCGTTGCGCTGGGGTCTGCGCGCGGTGTTGGCGGTCGCTCTAATTATTCTGCTGGTCGTGGTTTTCTATGCATTCGTGAACCCGCCAAGCACAGCCTACATCATGTCAGAGAACTGGCGGTTGGACGAAACCCGTCGCGAATGGCGCGATTTCGAGACTATTTCGCCGCATATGCCCCATGCTATTGTTGCAGCAGAAGACGCAAATTTCTGTAATCACTGGGGTTTCGACATGGCCGCGATCCGCGACGCTCTTGAGGACGGTGGCGGGCGTGGAGCTTCTACCATCTCCCAGCAAACGGTAAAGAACGTGTTTCTATGGCATGGGCGAAACTGGACACGTAAGGCACTAGAAGCCGCAATCACGCCGGTCATGGAAACAGTCTGGACCAAGCGCCGGATTCTAGAGGTCTATATGAATGTTGCCGAGTTCGATGAAGGCGTATTCGGTGTCGGCGCGGCTGCGCCCTGGTATTTTGGTGTTGATGCAAAAGACCTAAGCCCCCGTCAGGCTTCTTTGCTCGCAGCGATTCTACCCAACCCGAAACAACGCTCAGCCAAGCGGCCATCTGCATTCGTGCAGAAACGGGCGCGCTCGATCGCCTCCGGAGCGGCTACGATCCGCGCGGATGGGCGCAACGCGTGTTTCGATGGTTGAAAATTCCGCGTAACGTTGCCATGACAGGCAGACAGATTTCTCCCATTGGATACTGCGATGAACCGCCTCTATCACGCCCCGCTCTCCCCTTTCTGCCGCAAGGTGCGCCTCGTATTGGCTGAAAAGAAGGTCGAGATCGAATTGGTCGAAGAGCGCTACTGGGAACAAAACACTGATTTCATGCAGCGCAATCCCGCTGGTAAGGTTCCGATCCTGAAGATTGACAGCCAAACCCTGAGCGAGAGTCAGGCGATCTGCGAGTATCTTGAAGAGGTCATTCCAGAGCCGGCTCTGCTTCCGAAGAAGCCAGAAGACCGCGCCGAGGTGCGCCGTCTTGTGTTCTGGTTCGACGACAAGTTCCATCAGGAAGTCACGTCGAAGCTGCTTTACGAACGGGTAAACAAGAAGATCATGGGGCAAGGCTATCCGGAAAGCCGGAATGTGAAGCTTGGTGCGCAGAAGATAAAATATCACATCGACTATATGGGTTGGCTGCTGGATCAACGGCGTTGGTTGGGCGGTGATCAACTAAGTCTCGCGGACTTTACTGCGGCGGCCCATTTCTCCTGTCTCGACTACATCCGTGATGTGGATTGGAACCGGAACGCCAATGTGAAGGACTGGTATGCGAAAATAAAATCGCGTCCTGCCTTCCGGTCGATTCTCGCTGACCAAGTCCCGGGCTTCCCGCAGCCGTCCCACTACTCGGACTTGGATTTTTGAGTTTAAAGGACCGGCTGCGTTCACAAGCGCTTGCGGAGGGTTTCTCGAAAATGGGGGTCTGCAAGCCGGACGCCATTCCCGAAGCTCCGGAGCGGCTGGCGGCATTTGTGGAAAAAGGGCTGCACGGCCAAATGGCGTGGATGTCGGAACGCATGACTTGGCGCGGCAATCCATCCGCACTGTGGCCTGAGGCGCGGTCGGTCATAATGCTGGCCGAAGTTTACACGCCGGACCACGATCCCCTTGAGAGCCTGAAACTGCGCGATAGGGCCGCGATCTCGGTCTACGCACAAAACCGCGACTACCATGATATGGTCAAGAAACGGTTGAAACGGGTTGGCCGATGGCTGATCGATCAGGCTGAAGGTGCGGAGATAAAGGTTTTTGTCGACACCGCCCCAGTTATGGAAAAGCCATTGGCACAAGCCGCAGGCCTTGGTTGGCAGGGAAAACATACGAACCTTTTAGCTCGTGATCTGGGCAACTGGTTTTTCCTTGGGGCGATATTCACTACTGTTGAAATAGACCCTGATACGGCGCAAACTGACAATTGCGGGAGCTGTCGCGCGTGCCTGGACATCTGTCCGACCAGCGCCTTCCCTGCCCCATTCCAGCTCGACGCTCGCCGCTGCATCTCATACCTGACCATCGAGCACAAAGGCCCTGTTGATCTGGAACTCCGCAGCAAGCTTGGCAATCGCATCTATGGGTGCGACGACTGTTTGGCGGTCTGCCCGTGGAACAAATTTGCACAAGATGCACAGGAAGTCCGATATGCTGCGCGAGACGACCTGCGCGCGCCATATCTCGAAGAGCTGTCTCAGCTGACCGACACTGCGTTTCGTGAGCGGTTTTCCGGCTCGCCGATCAAACGGATTGGTCGGGATCGTTTCGTGCGCAACGTTCTCTACGCGATTGGCAACTCCCAAAGGCCAGAGCTGATTGACGCGGCGCGCAATCTCTCAGATGATCGTGACCCGACCGTTGCTGACGCGGCGCGCTGGGCCGTTGAAAGGTTGATATAGTGCCTCACCTTTTGAGCGTTGGTCATGGCTATTCAGCACAAGCGCTAACGCGTTTGCTCCTACCGCAGGGTTGGACGATTGCTGGAACAACGCGTTCTGACGAAAAGGCAGAGAAATTTCAGACCCAAGGTGTGCAACCCATCATCTGGCCGGGCGAGGATTTATCGGACCAAATTTCGGAGGCGACACATCTTCTTGTATCTGCTGGCCCAGATGAAAGCGGCGACCCGCTGTTAAATGCCGCTCGCCCGCTGCTTGCCACTCATGCCAAGGATCTGGAATGGGTCGGCTATCTGTCCACAACCGGTGTTTACGGGGATCATCAAGGCGGATGGGTTGATGAGGCGTCGCCGCTAACCCCGTCCACCAAACGTGGTCGTTATAGGGTAGAGGCCGAAACGGAATGGCAAAAGCTCGCTAAAGAATCTGGTTTGCCGCTCCATATTTTCCGGTTGGCGGGAATCTATGGTCCGGATCGCGGTCCGTTTGCGAAGGTGCGCAATGGCACAGCGCGACGGATCGTGAAACAAGGGCAGGTCTTCAGCCGAATACATGTGGACGACATCGCGCAGGTCTTGGCAGCTTCCATTCGTCAGCCGAACGCAGGCGCCGTTTATAACGTGTGCGACAATAAAGCGGCTCCGCCGCAGGACGTGATCGGCTATGCGGCCCAGCTTCTTGGACTGCCAATGCCTGAAGAGGTGAACTTTGAGACGGCTGAAATGTCGCCAATGGCGCGGAGCTTTTATGCTGAATCCAAGCGTGTGCGAAACGATCGCATCAAGTCAGAATTAGGGGTCAAGTTGCACTACCCTGACTACAAATCGGGACTTCAGGCTCTGTTGGGCGCTGAAGACACATCCGTGTGACGCTTAAAAAAGTGGATTCCTGTCGCGTCTGTTTTTGGGTATAGTCACGCAAAAATGGGATGGTAACTCATATGCGTTCGGTGCTTTTTCGGGGCCTGGTTCTGGCCTCTCTGCTGATCCTGTCAGCGTGCTCGTCTAAATTTATCACGTATAACGGACCGCAGGTGACCAAGCTCGAGGTCCATAAAGGGCAGCGGACTCTTAAGGTGTTCAGCGGAAACCGCGTGTTGAAGACCTATAAGGTCGATCTTGGCTTTGGCGCCGAAGGGCACAAACGTGTTGAAGGTGACGGGCGGACGCCGGAAGGGCGCTACACGATTGACCGGCGCAACCCGAACAGTTCGTTCTATCTGTCGCTTGGCATTTCCTATCCGAATACAGCAGATCGCGCCTATGCGCAGTCTATTGGCAAGTCCCCCGGCGGCGACATCTTCATTCATGGAGAGGCGAATAAATCCGGAAGACGCGGGCCAGATTGGACCGCCGGGTGCATCGCCATCAGGAACAAAGAGATGCGTCTGCTTTACGCGATGGTGAAAAACGGGACTGTCATCGACATCTTCCCGTAAGCGGGCAGCCTTAGCTGCCCGTTACCATGGTCCACCAGATTTTGCCGCTTGGCTCTTGGAACCACGAGAAGCCCATTTTGCGAGCGCGTGGAGACAGAATCACATCGCGCGTCGATGGGCTTTCCATCCAAGCGGCGACGGTTTCTGATTCGTTTTCGTAGGTTTCGGAGATGTTCTCGCCAACCATTTCGCCCTCATAGCCGGTCCGCGCAACCCGATCGAGCGGCGAGGAGCCGTCAGACCCGAAGTGCCAAGGGCGGTTTTGAACTGACATGTCGCGTGAATGGGTCGCGGCAGCAGCGGTCAGTTTGCTGTCGAGTTCCAGCGGATTCTTACCGCCTGCAACGCGCAAAGCGTTAACAGAATCGAGTACGCGGAACTGAATTTTAGCCGTATCTGTGGCTTTGATCCGGTAGACCCGCGGGAGCGGCTTGCCGTCCGGTCCGACCGACGGACCAGTGGGAGTACAAGCTGATAGCGCAAAAAACGCTGAAATGAGGATGAGGAGCAGTCTTGCCATACCAAGTATTCCTTAGAAATTTGTCACTGCTTAAACCGAACAGTGGGTCTGTTCAAACACGGTGGTGGAAAATGGCCGATCACATCATGGTTTGATTTGTGATTGAGGCATTCTCGCCATAATAATGGGACGAAGACTTACTCAAGGAGGGTATGATCCATGAGAAATAACAATTTCACTGGCATTAGTCGCCGTGGTTTCTTGCTGACTGCTGGTGCAGCTACCACTGGGTTAGCAATGCCGGCATTTGCGCAGAACGGCGCTGATACGACCGAAGGTGACCGCGATTTGACCGAAGTCGTGCGCCGCAACGCGTCAAGCTTCCGCTCTTTGGAATGGCAGCCGTATTTTAGTAACCTGAGCAAAGGCGCGATTCTTGTCGATATTGACAGTCGCGCCCTGCACATGTGGACGGAAGACGGCAATTACAGCCTGTATCCGTCGTCTGTTCCGCTTTCCGAAGATCTCACTCGTCGTGGTCGTACCAGCATTATCCGCAAGGTCGACGGCCCAACTTGGAGCCCTACGCCTGCCATGAAGAAGCGCAACCCAGAGTGGCCGGACTTTGTCCCGGCAGGCCCAGATAACCCGTTGGGGACACATGCGTTGTATCTTGGTTGGACCTATTACCGCATTCACGGCACGCACGACACGCGTAAGATCGGGCGGCGTTCGTCCAACGGATGCATCGGTTTGTTCAATGAACACATCGCTGAGGTTTTCGGGAAAGCTAAAGTAGGCACACAAGTGTTGCTAATTTGACGACATTCTGAATCGTTAAATCTGACCCTGCCGATCGGCCCATTGTGTTAAGCGAACATTGTTGGTTATACGATGGAACGAGATACTGTCTTGGGTGCCTGTGGATGGACCGGATAGTCTGGGTCCAGCGGGCGTATCTTGGAAGGATATATAGAGATGAAAAAAATCGTACTTGCAGCAGTTTTCACTGCAGCCGCTTCTTCTGCTTTCGCTGGTGGTCTTTCCGACCCAATCATCGAAGAGCCTGTAATCGTTGAAGAAACTTCTTCTTCCGCTGGCGGCGTTCTGATCCCACTGCTGTTCCTGGTTTTGGCTGCTGCAGCCGCTTCCTAAGCGCACGGATTTCCGAATTCTGGAAAGGGCGTTCGAGCAATCGAGCGCCTTTTCTGCGTCTGGGGGGTGCCGTGAAGGCGCCCCTTATTCGTTTGAAAGGCCAGCCTCGGAAGCGATCTGCTTGCGAGATTTGCGCTCACGTTCTGTTGCGGATTTCAGCTGGCCACATGCTGCCATGATGTCCTCTCCACGCGGGGTGCGGATCGGTGACGCATAGCCAGCTTTGTAAATGATGTCGGCAAACGCCTTGATACGCTTCCAATCCGAACGCTGATATGGCGCGCCGGGCCATTCATTGAACGGAATCAGGTTAATCTTGGCCGGAATGCCTTTGATCAGTTGGATCAGGCGCCGCGCATCGTCGTCGCTGTCATTGACGTCCTTAAGCATAACATACTCGAAGGTAATCCGCTCGCTGTTGGACACCTTGGGATAGCTGCGCAAGACCCCAAGCAGCTCTTCAATGTTCCAACGCTTGTTGATCGGAACGAGCTTGTCGCGCACGTCATCTGTCGTCGCATGGAAGGAGATCGCCAGTAGGCATCCGATTTCTTCGGCCGTCTTTGCAATTTCAGGCACGACACCTGAAGTCGACAGCGTAATCCGACGGCGAGACAAACTGATGCCCTCAGGATCCATCGCGATCTTCATCGCGTCCCGCACATTGTCAAAATTATAAAGTGGCTCACCCATACCCATCAGCACGATGTTGGAAAGAAGGCGCGCCTCGTCCTTCGGGTGACGTCCGGGTTCGGGCCACTCGCCCAGATCGTCGCGTGCCAACATAACTTGACCGATGATCTCGCCAGCGGTCAGGTTGCGGACCAACTTTTGCGTTCCAGTGTGACAGAAAGAACAGGTAAGCGTGCATCCGACTTGGCTGGAAATGCAAAGCGTACCGCGCCCATCCTCGGGGATGTAAACCACCTCGACCTCATGACCGCCCGCAATACGAACCAAGTACTTGCGGGTCCCGTCTTCACTGACTTGTCGGGTGACAACTTCGGGAAGGGCAATTTCGAACTTCTCCGCAAGGAGTGCGCGGTAGTCCTTGGCGAGATTGGTCATGCTGTCGAAATCGCGCACGCCCTTCTGGTACAGCCACTGCCAGACCTGTCCGGTCCGCATCTTGGCCTGCTTTTCGGGAGTTCCGGCTGCAATCAACGCATCCCTCAGCCCGTCACGGGTGAGGCCAATCAAATTGACGCGGTCGCTTTCTGGAAGCTTGCGCGGAATGGTGAGCAGATCTTGTGTGATCGGAGCGTTGGCGGTCATCGTGGGCCTCACGTTAACAGAAGGCCGTCGGATACACTAAATTAGTGCAAAGGGAAACCGGCGGCTTGGTGAACCTGCGCTACTAGGGGCCGCACTAGGCTACATGCAAGACGCGCTTCTTCAGCCGAAAGTGACGGGCGCGATGTTGATTGGCCTTTGGGCCCCAAATCAACAGCAAGATTGCCGCAATATAAAAGATGACTCTGCAGAAACCCAAGTGAGACATAGGTCACGCCGCGCAAGCCTTCGATCTGACGCACTTCGCCGATACCGATCAAGTCTTTTGCCGATACCAACACTTCCCGCGCGGAAAATAGCACGTCAAACATTTGGTGCCGAAGGGCGATGCGTTGTGTTGGAGCAAGGTAAATATCGGCACCTGGCCGTTCCTGACCAAAGGTTCCTGATGGTATATGAACGGGGGCGCTGTAGGGCGACTTCAACAAATCGACGTCTCTGAAGGCCACGCATTTGATCGTTTGCATGCCAAGGTCCTTGGTCAGAACGCGATCGCCTGATTTGAGATCTTCGATGCAGCGCTCGCCAGAACTGGTCATAACAGGCGTGCCGACGCTAAGCCCCGCGGGCGAAAGTCGAACGGCGCCCGACGTTTTTTCACGGGGAAGACGGATAGTACCAGTGTTGATGGATACGGTCATTATGTGCTGCCTGTTGGCCGGATTTGTCCGGTCTTAGTCTGAAGGGGGTTAAGGAACCTTGGCAGCCGATCCCTTAACCCTGAAATTTTGAGTAAATTACCCGCCGCAGCGTTTCGCGGCATCTTCCAGCGCAGCTGTAAAACCGAGCAGGGAGAACGTATCTTGAGTGGTCGTGCCCCGTTTGGAGACGCCCGTAATTACGGCATCGGCGCCGCGCTTCATCGCTGAGATGATCTTGTTGTCATCCGCAGGTGTGGGTGCCCAAGCCGTTTCGTTGCTGGTGAAAAGTTCAAATTGGCTGTCACCAATCTTCAAGCTCACCGTCGCCCCGTCGGGATAGGGGTAGCCGCCAGTGAAGGACACTTCGCCGAGTTTACCTGCGCCGGGCCAGTAGCTGACGAACATCAGCGTATCGCCACGAGTCACCGCCACAACGCGGCCGCCCTTGGTGTTCACGACTTCCTTCGGGCTAGATACGATCCAGCATTGGGTCGGGTTGTCTTCCACGAACACGCTCCAGTCCGTCTTGGACGCAACGCGGTTGGTCGACTGTTCCTGAGCGGAAAGGGGGCCTGTGGCCAAAACGAAAGCCGCGCTTACGGCTATGCCTTGCAGCATCTTTTTCATGTATCTCACAGCTCCAGCTGTTTCTGCCTCTTGTGCGTCGAACGATCCTTAGCGGATTCAACTTATGCCGACACAGCATATTATTATCTCGATTGCAAAACGATAGCCCAGAATGCATGTGTTGGGGAAGGCCTGTTGGCGGATTTTCGCTTTTGAAGGAGGCGTCTATGACACAACCCATCCCTATGGTCGAAATCTGGCGGGGCGACCTTCTTGAATCACAACATCTGGGACATGCGGTCGTGTGCGACTCCAGTGGTCAAGTGGTTGAAGCATGGGGTGATGACGAAAAGGTGATCTACCCCCGCTCGTCCTGCAAGATGCTTCAGGCGCTTCCGCTTGTCGAAAGTGGTGCTGCTGATGCCTTTGGTTTGACCTCTGAGCAACTGGCGCTGTCCTGCGCATCGCACAAAGGTGCGGCGATCCACACGGATCGCGTGCAGGTTTGGCTGAATGATCTGGGACTTTCGGTGTCGGATTTCCGATGCGGTCCGCAAAAACCGTCCGACAAAGACGCTCATGAGGCGTTGGTGCGTGCAGGAAAGCAGCCCTGCCAAATCCACAACAATTGTTCAGGTAAACACAGCGGCTTCCTTACGCTGACCAAGCATTTGGGCGCGGGTTCAGAGTACACGCAGGTCGACCACCCCGTTCAGCGCGCAGCACGTTCAGCCTTTGAGGAAATGACGGGCGAAGATGCGGAGTTCTATGGAATCGATGGGTGTTCCGCGCCGAACTTCTCGACCTCGGTGACCGGCTTAGCCCGCGCGATGGCGCGTATGGCGAAACCCACGGTCAAGGGAGCACGGGCGCAAGCATCGGAAAGGTTGGTCAACGCCATGCGCACGCATCCCGAGCTCGTTGCTGGAGAGGGCGGCGCCTGTACTGAATTGATGCGGGCGATGAACGGCAAGGTCGCAATCAAGACCGGCGCCGAGGCTGTATACGTCGCAATCCTGCCTGAACAAGGTCTCGGGATGGCGTTGAAAATTGCAGATGGCGGGACCCGCGCTGCGGAAGCAGCGATTGCAGGTCTTTTGGTGAAATATGGGGCATTGGACGCCAATCACCCGATGGCACGCAAGCGGTTGCATGGGCCAATCCTGAATCGGAACGGTCTGAACACAGGCCACATGCGACTGAGTCCCGACTTTATTCAACTCTGAAATGGGTCAGTGTCCGGCGGGGCCAGCTCTGATATCAATTCATGAATTTTGGGCTTCTTCAAAGGCTTTGTTAAGTAGTGGCTTAGCCCAGCTTTCCTGATCCGTTCCTCATCGCCCTTCATCGCATGGGCCGTCATGGCAATAATCGGGACCGGCACTGATCCGCGAGATTGCTCAATCTGCCGGATTCTGCGGCTGGCTTCCATACCGTCCATTTCAGGCATCGAAATGTCCATAAAAACGACATCAAACCTGCCTTTCTCAAACTCTGCTACCGCCTCAAGGCCGTTGACTGCCAAAGTCAAATCTACTGACACATCCTTAAGCATCTTCCGAAACACCAACTGGTTTGTTCTGTTGTCCTCAGCTGCAAGGATTTGCAGACGACGTATCTGGGAGTCTGGTGGTGCCCCTTGTGCAGCCTTGTTCAGGCAGTCGAAAAGGTCCTGTCGATGGAACGGTTTTTGGAGTGTCGCAACAGTGTCCGGCACCTTCACAGGATCAGCAGGTGCTACCATCGCGACGATCGGGGTCTTTGGAAAAGTGTTTCTCAATAGATCAATGGCAGAATTACCGTCGCAAAATTCACGATGATGACCAATGAATATGACGTCCGGTGCAGATTGGGTGGTCGCGGCCATCGCGTTGGGCAGCGCAATGATTGGCAGGCCAAGCAGAGCCATCTGGCGGGTAAGTATATCCAGATCCATCGCGTTGGGCTCGATCACGATGACTTTCTCAAAACCGTCTGGCACCATGTTGGACGTTGCTTCCGCCTCTGACACCAACGGCAAGGTGATCTTGAATCCGAAGCACGCGCCGTCACCCTTTACGCTGCTAAGCCAGACATCTCCGCCCATCTGCTCGACTAGCTTTCGTGTGATGGCAAGGCCTAGCCCAGTGCCCTCATACTTGCGATTTGCTTCGTCTTCGATCTGGTTGAATTCGCCAAAGATGTGGTCGACCATCCCTTCGTCCACACCCAGACCGCTGTCCTCAACAGTGAAGTGGAGTTGGCAAGTTTGCGCATCTGGATCGGTCATCCCGACGATGCGCACCATGACGTATCCCGCTTCGATGAACTTGACCGCGTTGCCCACAAGGTTGGTCAGTATCTGACGAATCCGGCCGGGGTCGCCGATAAATTCGGTTGGTAGAAACTGATCGTAATCGATCTGAAAATCGAGACCTTTCTGTTGAACGGTCGGGTCAACGATAAGGCCAACATCTTGTACCAAGCGTTCCAAGTCAAAGGGCTGAGGTTTAAGCTGGATCTTGTCGGCCTCGATTTTGGAGAAATCCAGAACGTCGTTGATAATGTCCAACAACGCCTCGCCCGAGTTGCGTATCGTTTGGGCATAGAGCGTGCTTTCTTCGTCCAACCCGTTCTCAAGCAGCAAATCCGCCATCCCTACGACACCGTTCATGGGCGTGCGGAGCTCATGGCTCATCTTTGCAAGGAACGCAGATTTGGCGCGATCAGCGGCTTGCGCTTTGTCCCGTGCGTCACGCAATTCATCTTCGCGCAAGATGTTTTCTGTAATGTTGAGCACCATGGAAACAACGCCACCATCAGAGGTCCGACGGTCCATCATCTTGACGTAAACGCCGTTCCAGAATCTGACCGTGACCGGCTCGATCTGCTCGAGCGCCCAGCGACCGAGCATCATGTCATACCAGTCTTCGGGAGCCTGCCCGTGCAGGTCCACGATCCCTTCGTCGATACAAAGATCAAGTATGGAGGCATAGTTTGTACCGGGTCCAACCGCGCCCGCCCCTTCAAACGCAGCCAAATAGGGTGGGTTGGCGGCGATGAGGTTGAGCTTGGCATCGAAGAGCGCAAAGCCGTCGCGAATGGTATCGATAGCGTCCCAAAGCAGGCGCTCAACTGCAACAACCTTGTGGTTAGCGGCGGCAAGATCTTTGACGACGCGCGTGTTCTGCCCCTCCAACTCTTGAACGACGCGTCGTTGGTCAACAATCTGACCGGACAAATCCAGAGCATGAGCTGACAACTTGCGGTTTGCGGCGGTTAACTCTGCCTGCTTTTGTTCCAACAACCTTTCCGCAGCCAGGCGCGCACGCCTTTCTTGCAACAAGTCTTGGTGTGCCAAAGTAGGTTCCATCACTCTCGAATCGTCCAGCCGCTCTGGGGCACAGATTTGCGGAACTTGGTGAAAACGCGCTTAACGGCATTGGCTTGCCCGACTCGGCCGGACTGTGCGAGCCTCACGGAGTATTTTGACATAGGGGCTGATATGGCATTCCGATTTATTTCAACGGGTTTGGTACTTTTCGCGACGGCGTCGATGGCGCTGGCAGACGGCCTAATTCCAGAACGCCGAATGACTTTGACCCGCGACGTGGACTTCTATGGCAGTGATCTGACGAATATTTTTGACACGAGCTTTGATGCCTGTACACGGGCTTGCCTGACCGAACCTGCTTGCAAGGCGTTCACCTTCAACACCAAATCCAGCGCATGTTTCCCAAAATCGGACATCTCTCAAAGCGAGCCGTTCGAAGGTGCATTGTCCGTTCGTGTCAAAGACGCAACTCCGACCGAATTGCAACGCGCTGACGCCCAGCGAACGCAAGCAACGTTTTTGACTGAACGCGATCTCGAGGCCGCCTTTAGGCAGGCCTCAACCATGGTCAACCGATATGCCGCAAACGGATTTACGACGCAGCAGTTTATTGACGCCGCATCTAAGTCGCGCGATGAAGAAAAGCCAAATATCGCGATGCGCTTCTTGGGTGCAGGCCTCACGATAGACGATCGCCCAGACCTTTGGGAGCAATTCGCCCGCGATGCGGCAAGTGCTGCGAAGAAAGACAAATCCAAACAACGGGATTTTAATCGCATTTATCTCAGTGCTTCGCTGAATGCTTACTTACGTGCAACCGGCCCCGCGATGTCTGTGAATGCCCTCACGCTGATGGCAGATGCCTTGGAGAGAAATGGACGCGGTCGCGATGCCATTGCTCCCCTACGCTTGGCGCAGGCATTGCAGCCTCGCGACGATACCGAAAAGGCGCTGGACCGCGTCATCGGGTTGTTCGGCTTTAATGTCGCCGAAACAGATGTGGAGAACAATTCTGCGGAGCCGCGAATCTGCGTCGCCTTTTCGGAGCCTTTGGCGAAAACGACCGATTATGCCCCCTATATCCAATCTCAAATCGAAGGGTTGAGTGTCGAAGCACAAGATCGCCAGCTTTGCCTTGGCGGCCTTGTTCATGGAGAGCGGTATCGCTTCACCTTGCGCCAAGGTTTGCCAGCGGCATCCGGTGAGATGCTTCAGAAGCCAATCGAGATCACGCAATACGTTCGCGACCGTGATCCGTCCGTACGCTTCCCGGGGCGAGCGTATATCTTGCCCAGCAGTGGAGACGCGGCGCTGCCTGTTGTCGCTGTGAACTCGGAAGTGCTTGATCTCACGCTCTACAAAGTGTCCGACCGCAACATCCTGCGCACAATGCAAAGCGACTTTTTCGCGCGACCGTTGAGCTACTATGGCGAACGCGAGTTCCGGTCTTCGATGGGGGTCGAGATATGGTCTGGGCAAGGCGATGTGCAGTCCGAGCTGAACCAAGAAGTGACCACGCGACTGCCCGTGTCGGCTATCGTGGGCAGTATGGCCCCTGGTGTGTACGCACTTCAGGCCGCGATCCCAGGCGCGTCATCCAACGAAACTGCGCCCGCAACTCAGTGGTTTGTCATCAGTGACTTGGGCGTGACCAGCCTCGAGGGCGTGGATGGATTGCACGTCTTTGTGCGCGGGTTGTCGGACGTCGCAGCAAAGGATGGGGTTTCGGTTTCGCTAGTGTCCCGTGCCAACGAGGTGCTTGAGACAGTCCAGACAAATTCTGAAGGGTATGCCCTGTTTAACCCCGGACTGATCCGCGGCACTGGCGTTGCTGCGCCGGGATTGCTGACGGTTCAAAAGGGAGAGGACTTCGCCTTCCTGTCATTACGCGATCCGGAATTTGACCTGTCCGACCGCGGTGTCGAAGGACGTCCAGCAGCGAAACCAGTAGATCTCTTCGTCACAACCGAGCGCGGTGCTTACCGCGCCGGAGAAGTCATTCATGCTTTAGCTCTTGCACGCGACGGTGGGGCGAAAGCTATCGAGGACCTTTCGCTTATAGCGGTTTTGAAACGCCCAGATGGGGTCGAATACGCTCGCATCACCGAGAAGGATGCGGGAGCAGGTGGGCGCATGTTTGACCTGCCACTTGGCACCGCTGCGCCGCGCGGAACCTGGACGCTCGCGATCTATGCGGACCCTGATGCGCCAGCCTTGGCAGAGCAAAACCTGCTGGTCGAAGATTTCCTACCCGAACGTATTGATGCGACTTTGACACTGCCCGAAGGTCCGATTGAAGCCACTAGCGGGCGACCTGAGTTAGACATCGAAGCACGCTACCTCTTTGGCGCCCCCGGTGCTGATCTGGCGGTTGAAGGCGACATTGTCTTGCGCGCTACGACTTCATTGAAAGGCTATGAAGGTTACACTTTCGGGCGCGCTGACGTGCCTTTCCGTCCGCTGCGGAGCGGTTTCGCCTCGAATGTGCGAACCGACAATGCGGGCAACGCGACTGCGCTCCTGGACATGCCGGAGCTTGCGGAGGTGATGCAGCCCTTGGAGGCCGAAGTCATCGTCCGCGTGCGTGAAGGGTCCAACCGCCCGATTGAGCGGCGGATCACCCGCCCTGTGTTGCTTGACCGACCGCTCATCGGTGTGAAACCGTCCTTCGACGGCGTTCTTCCTGAAAACGGCGAGGCCAGCTTTGCGGTGATCGCTCTGGCGCCCGATTTGACCAAGCAAGATATGCAGGTGAAGTGGACCATCAACCGCATCCGGACGGAGTATCAGTGGTATTCCAACTACGGCAATTGGTATTGGGATCCCGTCACGACCCGCAGTCGTGTGGCATCGGGTGAAACTAGCATCGAAGCTGGTGAACCGCTCCAGATTGGCGCACCTGTGGAGTGGGGCGAGTATGAGATCAAGGTCGAGCGGATTGATGGCCCATATGTCGCCACCTCGGTAAATTTCCACGCCGGGTGGTACGCAAGTGCGAACGCCGCCCAGACCCCCGATCTGTTGGAAGTGTCGCTCGACAAGCCACTCTACAAGGCAGGTGATACCGCCACGCTACGTGTTGTGCCGCGCTATGCAGGGACTGCTTTGGTCACTGTGATGTCAAACCGCCTGATCGATATGAAGGCGGTTGAGGTCGTCGAAGGCGAAAACCTGATTTCGTTTACGGTAACGGATGAGTGGGGCAGTGGGGCTTATGTGTCCGCTTCTGTTTTGCGCCCGATGGATGTCGCTACGGGTCAGAACCCTGCGCGATCACTGGGCTTGTCCCATGCAGCTATAGATCCTGAAAATGCCAAGCTGACAGCGCGCTTCGAGACAGCCGGAGAAAGTGCGCCACGCGGACCGCTTTCCGCTCGCTTAAAGGTGGAAAACGGAGATGGTGAGACTTATGCCATGATCGCCGCGGTGGATCAGGGGATTCTGAACCTCACCGGATTTACCCCGCCTCACCCGTCTGACCACTATTTCGGGCAGCGCAAGCTCGGTGTTGCAATCCGAGACGTATATGGCCGTCTTATCGACGGAAGTACCGGGGCCATGGGTGCTGTTCGTTCCGGCGGCGATGCAGGTGCGCAGCTTCGGGCAAAATCGCCACCTCCGACGGAGGAGCTTGTCGCTTATGTCAGCGGACCGCTGAAAGTGGGCGCGGATGGTGTCGTAGAAACGGTGTTCGACATTCCTGCCTTTAACGGGTCCGTCCGCCTTATGGCAGTGGTCTGGTCCAAAGACGGGGTTGGTGAAGCCGACGCCGAAGTTTTAATCCGAGACCCTGTCGTCGTGTCAGCCACCTTGCCGCGCTTCTTGGCGCCGGGCGATAGCAGCCAACTGATGCTCGAGATCGTCCATGCAGATGGCCCAACGGGCGAGATGCCGCTCTCCATTAGTTCCACTGGAATGGGGTTTGCCGATCAGATACCGGCTTCGGTAACGCTGGCTAAACAGCAAACCGCGCGACTGCTGTTGCCATTCACCGCGCGCGGATCTGAATATGCATCTGTTGAAATAACGCTGACCCTGCCGGATGGCAGAACACTGACGCAAACCCACCAAATTGAGTTGAGGCGGAACGATCCACTGGTCCAGCGCCGCAGTCAATTTGCGTTGGCTGCAGGCGGGACCTTCACGCTCGACCAAAACGCCTTCGCGGGATTTGTTGCGGGCTCGAGTTCTGTCACATTGGCTGCTGGTCCGCTGGCGCGCTTTGATGTGCCCGGTTTGCTCAATGCTCTTGATAAGTACCCCTACGGATGCACGGAGCAGGTGACCTCTAAAGCACTACCATTGTTGTATCTGGATCAGGTCGCCAACGCGATGGGATTGGAAAGCAGAGATGGAATCTCAGAACGCATCAGCCAATCCATATCGCTGGTGCTGACCAATCAGGCGTCGAATGGAGCCTTTGGCCTATGGCGCCCCGATCGCGGGGATTTGTGGCTGGATTCTTACGTTACCGATTTCCTAAGCAGGGCAAAGGCGCAAGGGCATGATGTTCCGAACGAGGCTTTCCGGCAAGCGCTCGACAACTTGCGCAACGAGGTCAACAGCGCCCCTGATTTTGAGAACGGGGGCGAAGGGCTTGCCTATGCGCTGTTGGTTCTGGCCCGTGAAGGTGCGGCGTCCATCGGTGACCTGCGCTATTACGCAGATACCAAATCGCAAGATTTCGCGACCGCCTTGGCCGCAGCTCAACTGGGTGCTGCGCTTGCGTCCTACGGAGACCCGGCGCGGGCGGATTCGATGTTCCGGCGCGCTGCCGTGTTACTTGATCGGGCCGAGGGCAACGCGCAGGTCTGGAGAGATGATTACGGCACCGATTTGCGCGATACTGCTGCGGTTCTGACATTGGCGGTTGAATCTGGATCTAATGTGCTGAACGTGGCAGAGATCGGAGCGAGAATTGCGCCCTCTCTCGGGGATGTGGTTGGCCGATCGACTCAGGAATCCGTTTGGACGCTTTTGGCAGCGAATGCTATGATCGGAAGACAAGGCGCAGGGCTTTCCCTAAATGGTGAAGCCGTGGATGGCCCACTGGTCAAAGTGTTGGACGAGGACGCTCAGGAGGCTGTTCGGATCAGTAACTCAACGGCTGACGACACAACTGTCACTTTGACTGCGATCGGCGTATCCGAAGACCCGGTCGCAGCAGGCGGCAATGGTTATCGCATTTCTCGAGACTACTACGATCTGGACGGCAACCCCGTGGATGCTTCGCTGGTCACGTCCGGAACGCGGCTTGTCGCGGTGCTGACTGTGACACCACTTGCCACTGGTGAGGCGCGTTTGATGGTGAACGATCCACTTCCCGCCGGGTTTGAAATCGACAACCCCAATCTGCTACGTAGCGGGGACGTAAAGTCACTGCCCTGGCTCAATACTGACGCCAATGTTCGGAACACCGAATTCCGCGACGACCGCTTCCTTGCAGCTGTCGATCACTATGGAACGAAAGAGTTTCAGTTGGCCTATATTCTTCGTGCCGTTGCAGCAGGCGACTATCACCATCCCGCTGCGAGTGTGGAGGACATGTATCGCCCCTTCTATCGGGCTCGCACCGATCAGGGTCGTGTCCAGGTGCTGCGCAAGTGAAGCGAGCCCGAACAATAGGCTTCTTTGCTTTTGCCCTTTGGGCTGCGGCCTTCGGGCGTGACCAGTTTGAAGGCTGGGTTGACCGAACCGAAATGCCGGTTCTGGCGATTGAGACAGGTGTGGAAATGCTTGATCGTCGTGGAGAACTGCTGCGTGCCTTTCAAACCTCGGACGATCGATGGCGGCTGGCCACTGCAGTCACAGATGTCGATCCAGACTTTCTGCGGCTTTTGATCCGATATGAGGACAAGCGCTTTTATGATCATTCTGGCGTTGATCCAGTCGCCATGGTGCGGGCCGTGGCACAAGCGGCTTGGAACGGTCGCGTGATCTCTGGTGGATCGACCCTAACAATGCAAGTTGCGCGCCTTCTGGAAGAGAGTGGCACGGGCTCTTGGCCTGGAAAACTGCGCCAGATACGCCTCGCGCTCGCTTTGGAGCAGCGGTTGAGCAAGGAACAGATTCTGTCGCTCTACCTTGCACGCGCACCATATGGCGGCAATCTCGAAGGCCTGCGGGCTGCAACGCTGGCTTACTACCAAAAAGAACCACGCCGCCTGACGCCCAATCAGGTCGCCATGATGATCGCGCTGCCACAGTCCCCAGAAAGCCGCAGGCCCGACCGGTTTCCCCGAAAGGCGCTGGAGGCCAGAGATCGTGTTCTGGCGCGTCTCGTCAGTGATGGAGTTTTGGAAGCGGAGGACGTCACAGGGCAGACGCTACGCGCGGAACGTCAAGACTTTGAGGCGCTGGCCCCGCATCTGACCGATCGGTTGCGTGCAAGTGAGGGCGGGCAAGTGATCCGGACCACACTGGACGCCGGTATCCAACGAAAGATGGAACAGTTGGCAGTCAGCGCTGTGGCGGCGGGCGGCAAACATCTATCGGCGGCCATCATGGTGGCCGACCACCAGACCGGTGAAATAATCGCCTCGGTCGGCTCTGCCAGCTATGCCAACGACCGTCGAGGCGGGTTTGTCGACATGACGCACGCGCGCCGCTCTCCGGGATCGACGCTCAAACCGCTAATTTACGGGATGGGATTTGATCAGGGTCTGATCCATCCCGAAACGCTTATCTCAGACCGTCCGATGCAGTTTGGAGCATACGCGCCGCAGAACTTCGACGGACAGTTTCGCGGCGATCTACGTGTGCGGGAAGCATTGCAGATGTCACTTAATTTGCCTGTTGTCAGCGTCCTAGATCGTCTTGGCCCCGCAAACCTGATCGCAAAGCTACGGCAGGCCGGTCTTTCGCCTCAGCTTGCTGGAGATCATGCTGGCTTGGCAACAGCTTTGGGCGGGCTGGGTTTGAGCCTGCACGAGCTTGTTCAACTTTATTCCGTCATAGCAAACCCTGATAGCGGGAAGCGCCTTAGCGCAATTTACGCAAATGCACTTCCTCAGCCAGCTGTGCTGAGCCGCAAGGCCAGTTGGTATGTCGGCGATATTCTCAAAGGCGTTCCGCGTCCGGGCTTGGCGGCGCGTAAGGATGTCGCCTTCAAAACCGGGACCTCCTATGGCCACCGTGACGCGTGGGCCATTGGCTATGACGGCCGTCATGTGATCGGCGTTTGGATGGGACGAGCAGATGGAACGCCAGTGCCCGGTGCATTTGGCGGCGAGCTTGCTGCGCCAATCCTGTTTCAAGCGTTCGACAAGATCAAAACAGCAAGTGATCCGCTTCCAGCGCCCCCAAGCGACGCGCTGCTGATAGGCAATGCAGAGTTGCCTCAGCCTTTGCAGCGGTTCACAAGCCGCGCTGAAAAATCTGGTGTGGCACGAGATCACCCCAAGGTGACCTTCCCGCCAGATGGCTCGCGCGTTGTACGAATGAGTGGTGTGGTAAACGTGCAGATCAGGGATGGGGTCGCGCCATTCACATGGCTTCAGGATGGAACGCCGATCCTAACCAACAGTTGGGAACGTCAGGCTCAGCTAACCCCATCGGGGCGCGGATATTTTCGGGTTCGCGTTATTGATGCCCACGGACGCGCCGCAGGCACCACAATTTTTGTCGAGTGATCAGACCCGCTCGATCGCCAGCGCAATCCCTTGGCCACCACCGATACACATAGTGATCAGTGCTTTTGAGCCGCCCGTGCGCTCCAGCTCATGTAGGGCTTTGACGGTGATAATCGCGCCAGTCGCGCCGACCGGATGGCCTAGGGCAATCGCGCCGCCATTGGGGTTCACTTTCTCGGGATCAAGCCCGAGCTCCTGAGAGACAGCCAAAGCCTGAGCCGCGAAGGCCTCGTTAGATTCGATGATGTCAAAATCACTAACTTTCAGTCCGGTCCGCTTCAGCAGGTTTTGAACAGCCGGAACAGGCCCGATGCCCATCACTTCTGGCCGCACCCCCGCATGCGCATAGCCGATGATGCGCGCACGAGGCGTCAGGCCAGACGCTTTGGCTGCGGCTTTTGTCGCCAGAACCACCGCGGCTGCCCCGTCATTGATGCCAGAGGCGTTGCCCGCTGTGACAGTGCCGTCTTTCTGGAATACCGTCCGCAGGCCAGCCAAGATATCGAGCGATGTCGCTTTGGGATGTTCGTCCGTATCGAAGGCAACCATGTCGCGCTTCACGCGGACCTCAACGGGCACGATTTGGTCTTTGAAATACCCAGATTCAATCGCGCGGGCGGCTCTGGTCTGGCTTTCTAGGGCGAACGCGTCCTGCGCTTCGCGACTGATATTATGCTCGTTGGCCACGTTCTCAGCGGTGATCCCCATATGGCCCGTGCCAAAGGGGCAGTTCAGTGCCCCCAGCATCATGTCCTGAGATTTGGCGTCGCCCATTTTTTGGCCCCACCGTGCCTCTGGCATGATGTAAGGCGAACGGCTCATGTTTTCAGCGCCGCCAGCAAGCCCGATTTCCGCATCGCCCAGCATCAGAGATTGGATCACAGAAATGATGGCCTGCACCCCGGAGCCACAAAGGCGGTTCACGTTCATCGCTGGTACTGTATCCGGCACGCCCGCCTGCATCGCTGCGGCGCGGGACAGGTACATGTCCCGTGGTTCGGTGTTGATCACGTGACCAAAGGCGACATGCCCGATTTGTGCGGGATCCACACCTGCGCGTTCCATCGCGGCCTTCGAGACTGTCGCTCCAAGGTCAATCGGTGGGGTGGCGGCCAGTGCGCCGCCAAACGTGCCAATGGCCGTGCGAGCGCCGCTTAGGATCATGATATCAGACATATGGGGTCCTCCGTAGCTGTCGTGCTCAGCTTACCGCAGTTTTGGCGGGGCACTCATATGACGTTGCGTTGTGGAGTGCCGAAGCTTGGGATTAATCCTCAGGTCTTGGTTGCGCCGTTGTTAGGAATTCCACGGTGCCATCCGGCAGGATTGCTGCGGCTGTCAGGCAACCGGTGGAATACGCGCCCGTGTCAACGGAGATGCGCCCGTCACCACAGATCGGATTCTCCATCACCGTATGCCCATGCGCCACCCATTGCCCGTCGGATCTGACGCGAGTTAAAAACTCCGGATGACCCCAAAGCAGCACGCGCGGCGACTGATCTTCAATTGAGCGCCCCGGGTCTGTTCCCGCATGAGTGACCATCAGATTGCCGGATCTGACAGATGTCGGCAGCGTCCTGAGCCATGCTTCCATAGGTTCGCCCATTTGGGATCGAAGCGCGTCAGCTATCGCGTTTGCAGTTGCTGCCCACTCTGCTTCGTCAGGGATATCAATCCCGAAGCTTGCCAGAGTTGCCACTGCTCCGTTGCGGAACCATCGGGCGTGGCGGGCTTCTGGGGCATCTAGGAAATCAAGCATCATCTGTTCGTGGTTGCCCAAAATGCAGGTGACATTGTCAGGAAACTCGTGTGCGAGCTCGTTCAAACGGTTGAGCACGGCCGCGCTGGACGGACCACGATCTACATAGTCACCAACAAAGACCAACTTCGGATCGCGCATTTCCAGATTGCCGATAACATGGTCGATCTGCTCAAGGATGTGTTCCAGCAAATCGAGTGTGCCATGCAGGTCTCCAACGACGAAATGCGGAGATGTCGGATTCGGGCGGGACGAATTCCTGGCGTCGTTTTTTGCTTCCTTGGGGGCTGTCTTCCCTTTGAAGAAAGAGCTTAGAAAGTTCATGTTCGGAGGACTCCGGCTGGGTTCCCTTACAGTTGGTTGTGTCGGACTCCGATTGCAAGCGAAACAGGCCAGTGCGACCCAACGCGCGGAAAGCCGCAGTGCTTTCTGGTTTGACCTGCCGTGAAATATGGCAGACCAAGGGGGGCAGCGGACAGGAGCACATAACATGGCAAACGAGACACGCACAGCACTGGTCACCGGCTCGGCTGGATTTATCGGTTTCCACGTCGCGGCCCGCCTTCTCGCGGATGGCTTCAAGGTTGTCGGCTTCGACGGAATGACGGATTACTACGACGTCACCCTCAAGCAACGACGCCACCAGGCCCTATCCCAGTCGCAAGGGTTCACCCCGATTGAAGGGCTCTTAGAAACCGACGGGCTTGTCATGGAGATCATGGAGACTCACAAGCCGGATGTCGTGGTGCACCTCGCCGCGCAGGCAGGGGTGCGCTGGTCAATTGAGAACCCACGCGCTTATGTGGATGCGAACCTGATCGGCGCTTTCAACGTGCTGGAGGCAGTTCGCGCTAACTCCTGCGCCCACTTGTTGATGGCCTCAACGTCATCAATCTATGGCGCAAACTCTGTCATGCCCTATGAGGAAACTCATAAGGTCGACACGCAGATGAGCTTCTATGCGGCGACCAAGAAAGCCAATGAAGCGATGGCGCATTCCTATTCGCATCTCTACGATATGCCGATCACCATGTTTCGTTTTTTCACGGTGTACGGACCATGGGGGCGCCCGGATATGGCACCCTACAAGTTCACCCGTGCGACCATCGAAGGGGATGTGATCGATGTCTACAACCACGGCGACATGAGCCGTGATTTCACCTATATCGATGATCTGGTGGAAAGCATTCGGCTGCTGATTGACACGCCCCCAGAGCGCCCGGAAAACGCAGACGCCATTGAAGAGGGTGACAGCTTGTCCCCTGTCGCCGCGTGGCGCGCGGTCAACATCGGGACCGGATCGCCCGTGCGTCTGATGGATTTCATTGAGGCGATCGAAGCAGCAACCGGTTGCGAAGCCAAAAAGAACTTTATGGACATGCAGCCCGGCGACGTGCCCGCAACATGGGCGGAAGCGAAACTGCTAAAGCGCCTGACGGGCTACCAGCCTGATACTGATATCCGCACTGGGGTTGCAAAATTCGTAGAGTGGTATCGCGATTACTATCAAGCCTAGCCTGCCGCTTGCCATTCTCTGACCGCGTCTAGCGGATAAAGCAGCATCAGAATGTTGAGCGCTAAACCATCCCGTATGGCAGTCATCACAACCACTTCCGCAAGGATCACAATTGCGACGCTGACCCAAACAGGCACGCGGCGCGATAGCCAGAAACCGAACCACATCGCCACGATATCGCAGACAGAGTTGAGGACGCTGTCGCCGTAGTAATCCAGCGCGATGGTTACCTCGCGGTAGCGATTGATCACGGCGTCAGTGTTCTCAAGTATTTCCCAAGCCGCCTCGACTACTGTTGCAATGGCCAGCCGCCACCCGATGTCTATGCGACGGGCAAATAGCCACAAAACGAAGTAGAAGATAAAGCCGTGCAGCACATGGGACGGCGTATACCAATCCATCATATGCTGAGAGTTTTCGGAACTCATAGTTTCCAGATGCAGCAGCTTGATATAGCCGCATTTGCACATCGGGATACGACCCATCCAAAGCAACGTGGCTGCAGTTGCGACTAGGACTCCAAAGGTGATCCAGTACGGGAGATAACGCTTGTTCATGGCTTGGACGGGATCACGGAAAGGACGGCTCTGTAAAGCCTGGGAAACGGTGGGGCGGGTATCTGAGTCCTTTTTGCCCCACCTTCAAACCACCTAACTCGATCTTGCCTGAACATGCGCACCATGCCACGGTCCACGCATGAATTCTCTCGATACCTTTGCGCCGTTCTCGCTTGCTGAGCAGAAACTTATTAACGAAGCCTCCGATCCCGACCGAACCAGTGTCGGCGACGGGGAAGCGCCGATATCGGCCGACCCTGACCGCACAATTCGGGGCGAGTTGGTCAGGCACTTACTGCTGCGTTTTGACGGCTTGCATGACAAAGGCATTCGCCTTCGTGGCGCGTGGATCAGCGGCATACTTGATTTGCAGGGATGCGACTGCGAGCGGGATATTTCCCTTTCGCATTGCCACCTGAGCCACCCTATCAATTTGGTCAACGCGCGACTTCGAGGGCTTCATCTGTCGGCCTGCTTGATAAACGGGCTATCGGCTGACAACGCGTCTTTTTCCGGCTCGGTTTATATTAGAGCAGGCACAAAGATAACGGGCGAGATTTCCATGTCAGGTGCGCGGATCAGCGGAGATCTGCAGATTTGTGACGCTACAATTGAGGCTGATCGGCAGGACGCGATCTTTGCTCCGTCTTTACGCGTGGAAGGCTCTGTCTTTCTTGGGAACTACCCCTACGCCGAAACAACCACGCATCTTCACGCAACGGGACTTTTGTTCTTCTCCTCTGCGCGGGTCGAGCATGATTTCTTCGTCACCAATACGTCAGTGAGCTTGCCGCCGGATGGCGCCGTCGTTGCACAGGTGTTTGACTCGACCGAAGAGCACGGACGCGACATGGCGCTGAGCTTCGCACGAGCCCGGATCAATGGCATTCTATATCTCGCTGACAATCAGATCACGAATGGCATCGTGAATCTGGCCGGAGCCGAAGTGGCACGTTTTCGCGATGAACCCGCCGGACCAGGAGCCACCTACCCGATCAGGTTGGACGGCTTTCGTTACACCGACTTCTCGCGGCATGCAGAGACCAACATCAAGGCCCGCCTTGATTGGCTGGCCCGCAAGCCTGCCGACACGCCCTTTACCTCCCAACCTTACGAGCAGCTGGCAGGTGTTCTTCAAGCCCTAGGGCATCGCAACGACGCCCGCACCGTTCTGATGCGTAAGGAACGCTTGCTACGCGCCGAGAACAGACAATTGATGCAGGCCCGCGGGGCATCGCCGATCCTGAGGGCTTTATCGCGACTTGCCGATGATTTTCTGCGCTGGACCATCGGCTATGGCTACCGGCCCGGGCGGGCAGCAGTTGTGGCGATTGTGCTAATCCTGTCACTGGGATTTTTCTTTCAAAGCACATGGAACGCCGGAGATATGGCGCCAAACGCAGCGCCGATATTGGTTTCAAAGGACTGGATCGATGCGACGCGATCTCACGCCGATAACCCTTCGGTTTTCTGGTCGGCGCCCGGACAAGGCGGGCAGGATTGGGAAACGTTCAACGCGTTTGCCTATGCCGCCGATCTGGTGATCCCGCTGATCTCGCTTGGGCAGGAAAACGCGTGGGCTCCATCTACGTCGCGCTCGCCGTTGGGCAAAGTCGCGTGGTGGGTGCGATGGTTCGCAAAATCTATCGGCTGGATTGTGACCGCGCTAGGTGCGGCTGCAATCACCGGAGTGATCCGCAAAGACTGAACGCAAAAAGCGCCGCGAACCTTTGAGGATCGCGGCGCCTGTTCGGAGCAATGAACGTGGCTTAAGCGACGTCGAAATGCAGCGTTTTCACTTGTTTGAACATGCCGGTATCAGTCAGTTTTTTAAGCACAGGCGCTGGCACAGGATTGTCGACGTAAAGCAGCGCAATTGCGCCTTTGCCTGCGGCTTCGCGGCCCAAGGTGAAGTTCGCGATGTTGACACCGTTCTCGCCCATGGTTTGACCCAGAGTACCGATGATGCCGGGAACGTCTTCGTTGGTGGTGTAGAGCATATGCTCCCCGATCTCGGCGTCGATGTTGATGCCTTTGATCTGGATGAAGCGTGGTTTGCCATCCGAGAACACTGTGCCAGCAATCGAACGCTCGCGCTTATCGGTGACAACGGTCAGCTTGATGTAGCCGTCAAACACACCAGACTTGTCCTGCGTCGTGGTCGAAATTTTCACGCCACGCTCTTTCGCGATGACCTGAGCTGACACCATGTTCACATCAGGGTTGGTGGCTTTCATGATCCCCGCAATCCCTGCGCAGTTCAGGGCCTCAAGGTTCATCTGGGAGACGTTGCCGTTATAGGTGATCAGAATTTCTTGAATGACCTCGTCGGTCATTTGCCCGATGAAGGAGCCGAGATGCTCCGCTAATTTAACCCATGGACCCATGACCTTGGCTTCTTCGGCAGTCACGGACGGCATATTCAATGCGTTGGAAACAGCGCCGGTCAGAAGGTAGTCGGACATCTGCTCGGCCACTTGCAAAGCAACGTTTTCCTGCGCTTCGGTTGTTGCGGCGCCTAGGTGCGGCGTCACGACGACATTGGGCAAGTTGAATAGCGGGCTTTCCGTCGCAGGCTCCACCTCGAATACGTCGAAAGCCGCGCCAGCAACTTTGCCAGCTTTTAGCGCGTCGGCCAGAGCGGCTTCGTCGACTAGACCACCGCGCGCGCAGTTGATGATACGCACACCATCTTTCATTTTCGCGATGTTCTCCTTGGAGATCATGCCGCGTGTTTTGTCAGTGGCAGGAACGTGGAGCGTGATGAAGTCGGCGCGGGCCAGCAGCTCGTCCAGCTCCACTTTGGTGACGTTCAGCTTCTCGGCGCGTTCTTCGGAGAGGAATGGATCATACGCGATGACCTTCATCTTCAGGCCAACGCCGCGTTCGCATACGATCCCGCCAATGTTTCCGGCGCCGATGACTCCGAGGGTTTTTCCAGTCAGCTCCACGCCCATGAACTTGGATTTTTCCCATTTGCCGGCATGGGTCGAAGCTGATGCCTCAGGAATTTGACGGGCCACTGCAAACATCATTGCGATGGCGTGCTCGGCGGTAGTGATCATGTTGCCAAATGGGGTGTTCATCACAATGATCCCCTTTTTCGACGCAGCGGGGATGTCGACGTTGTCGACGCCGATACCGGCGCGGCCAATAACCTTGAGGTTGTCGGCGGCGGCAATCAACTTTTCGGTCGCTTTGGTCGCGGACCGGATCGCAAGGCCATCATACTGGCCGATGATCGACAGCAGTTTTTCTTTGTCTTTGCCGAGCTCTGGCATGAAGTCCACATCGATGCCGCGGTCGCGGAAGATCTGGACAGCAGTTTCGGACAGTTTGTCGGATACGAGTACTTTGGGGGCCATGATGGGCTCCTATGTTTGTGTAGCTGTAAAGTGGGACTCAGGCGGCTTACGCCTGAGCTTGAATCTCTTGGTCAAACGCCCATGCGAGCCACGGAAGCATTGCTTCGATGTCCGCAGTCTCGACCGTGGCGCCGCACCAGATGCGCAAACCTGCAGGCGCGTCGCGGTAGGCGCCTACGTCCAGTGCAACGTTTTCGGCCTCTAGTCGCTTTGCGATGGCTTTGGCGAATGCGGCCCCATCTGCGATGCGGTCGTCAGCAAATTTCAAGCACACGGAGGTGTTGGAACGCGTTGCAGGGTCGACTGCGAGGAAGTCGATCCAGTCATTCGCAGCGACGAAATCGTTGATTGCGCCTGTGTTGGCATCAGCGCGAGCAATCAGGCCTGTGAGGCCACCCACGGATTTGGCCCAATCTAGCGCAAACAGGTAATCCTCCACGCAAAGCATAGAAGGAGTATTGATCGTCGCACCTGTGAAGATGCCGTCAATCAGCGCGCCACCTTTGGTCAGGCGGAAAATTTTTGGCAGCGGCCAAGCCGGTGTATAGCTTTCGAGACGCGCGACTGCGCGGGGCGACAGGATGATGACGCCGTGGCCGCCTTCGCCGCCCAGAACTTTCTGCCAGCTGAAAGTCGTGACATCCAAGCGATCCCAAGGCAGATCCATCGCAAAGGCGGCAGAGGTCGCGTCGCATAGCGTCAGGCCGTCGCGGTCCGAAGGGATCACGTCTTTGGACGGCACGCGCACTCCGGAAGTAGTGCCGTTCCAAGTAAAGCAGACATCGTTGTCGAAATTCACATCAGCAAAGTTGACGATCTCGCCATAGTCGGCGGTGGTGACCTTGGCTTCAATCTTCAACTGCTTGACCACGTCAGTGACCCAGCCGGAACCGAAGCTTTCCCATGCAAGCATCTCGACAGGACGCTCGCCCAAGAGATTCCACATGGCCATTTCATACGCGCCGGTGTCGGAGGCGGGCACGATGCCGATCTTATAGTCGGCAGGGATGCCAAGCACGTCGCGGGTCGTCTCGATAGCGGCGAGCAGCTTGGCTTTACCAACAGCAGCACGGTGCGAGCGACCTAATGGGGCGTCGGCCAGCTTATCGAGTGAAAATGTGGGGGGTTTGGCACAAGGGCCGGAAGAAAAGCGCGGATTCGTCGGCTTGGTGGCCGGAGCTGTCGTAGTCATTATGTCTACCCTTACAGATAATAGCCTCTCGTTGGGGAGAGGTGTCCCAGTGGCGTCACTAAGCGAGGCTCTGGACTTTCACAACAGCCAAAACGTCGCTATAGCGCCGCTTGAGTGATTATTTGCGACCCCTCAATCCACGATCGGAAACTTAGCCAAATGTTCGTTGTGACCCTTCTTTGCGACCCGTCTTCCCCCAAGCTGGATGCAGCGTTGCCCGCGAGCTTACGGAATGCATGGGGTGGCGGTGACGTGATTTGGTTGATGCCGGATGTGGCGGCAGAATTTGCGCTGGAAACCGCTCCTGCGAACTTCGATGACGTGTGGAAAGACTGCGACGCTCTTGGCGTGGATCTAGTAATCCAGCAGATGGATGGGCGTCGCAAGAAGATGCTGTTGGCCGACATGGACAGCACGATGATCCAGCAGGAATGTATCGATGAGCTTGCTGATGAGGCAGGCGTCGGGCCGCGAGTGGCCGATATCACAGCGCGCGCGATGAATGGCGAGTTGGATTTTGAAGAGGCGTTGAAAGAGCGCGTTGGCCTTCTTGAGGGGCTTGATTCAGCAGTAATAGAGACAGTTTTGAACACGCGCATTTCGTACATGCCGGGCGGCAAGGAGTTGCTTTCTACCATAAAAGCGAATGGCGCTTACACGGCATTGGTCTCTGGGGGGTTCACTGCGTTCACTGCCTCTGTCGCGAAGGAGCTTGGGTTTGACGAGAACCGCGCGAATACCTTGCTAGAGAACAATGGCAAGCTGACAGGCAAAGTTGGCATGCCGATATTGGGCCGCGAGGCCAAGGTCCAAGCCCTCGAAGAAATCACCGCGCGGCTGGGTATCACCGAGGCCGAGGTGATCGCGGTTGGGGACGGCGCGAATGATCTGGGCATGTTGCAGCGCGCGGGCGCCGGTGTCGCGCTTCATGCCAAACCCACAGTGCAAGCGCAGGCCAAGATTCGGGTGAACCACGGTGATCTGACTGCTTTGCTATTCCTGCAGGGCTATGCTGCCAGCGACTTTGCCTAACGTCCCTTCCAGACCGGATCGCGTTTCTCAGCGAAAGCCTTCGCGCCTTCTAGCTGATCTTCGCTAGAGTAGAGCCGCTTGACTGTCTCGAACTTGCTGCCGGTGATCTGGTTCATCGTGTCTTGGAACTTCTCATCTTCGGCCTCTCGGACGATCTCTTTGATCGCGGCGTAGACCAGTGGCGGTCCGGAGGCGAGCAGGCGCGCCATTTCCCAAGCCTTGTCCAAAAGCAGGTCTGCAGGGTGAATATGATTCACAATACCCCAACCGCGCGCTTCTTCGGCGTCGAACCAGCGGCCGGTGAACAGCAGCTCCATCGCGATGTGGTAGGGGATGCGTTTCGGCAGTTTGACCGAGGCGGCATCTGCGACGGTGCCAGACAGGATTTCGGGCAAGGCGAAGGTGGCATGGTCGGCTGCAAGAATGATGTCGGCAGACAGCGCCAATTCCAAACCGCCCCCGCAAGCGATACCGTTTACGGCTGCAATGACGGGTTTGTTGAGGTTGGGAAGTTCTTGTAGTCCGCCAAATCCGCCTACGCCGTAATCCCCGTCC
The DNA here is from genome assembly GCF_900111945.1 of Litoreibacter janthinus. Taxonomy (NCBI): domain Bacteria; kingdom Pseudomonadati; phylum Pseudomonadota; class Alphaproteobacteria; order Rhodobacterales; family Roseobacteraceae; genus Litoreibacter; species Litoreibacter janthinus. Next base: position 702,105 of record NZ_FOYO01000001.1, read on the forward strand.
ACCGCGTCACCATCCGCGGCGGCTTTAAGATCCCAGCCCGGGCAGAAAAATTTATCACCTGCGCCAGTGATAATCGCGACTCGAAGCTCCGGGTCATCTCGGAACTCAGCGAAAACGTCTCCCATGATACGGGAGGTCGCGAGGTCGATGGCGTTGGCCTTTGGTCGATCCAAAGTAACTTCAAGAATAGCACCTTCGCGGCGGGTTTTGATTGGGTGGGTCATGCTGTCTTCCGTATCAGGGCATCTGCCGCCACGGCGCTATCTGGCCCGCAGATGAGTGGATTCACTTCAACCTCGGCAACAGCGCCGTCTTCGGCGACGACAAAGGCCTGTATGGCGAGGATCGCGTCGATGATAGCATCAAGATTACAGGGGGTGGCACCCCTGAATCCGGTAAGCAATGGATACATATTTAGGCGGGTTAGAGCCTTTCTGATATCCTCAACGCTGGTTGGGATCAGCAGCGACTGTGTGTCGTTGAGCAGTTCGGTGAGTATTCCGCCAGCGCCAACCGTCAGCAAGTAACCATGGGCCGGATCCTGGGTAACGCCAACCAAAAGCTCCGCCCCTGGCGCGCACATTTCTTCGATGTGGAAGGATGTAGCATCAGTTATGCTGTCCATTGCGATCAAAACGTCACTTAGGGAATTGCAGTCAAGAATTACCGCTCCCACATCGGACTTATGCGCCACGCCCTCTGCTTTAACGACCACGGGAAACTCAAGGGCATCCAAACCTGATGCACTGTGATTTGTTTGGATCGCCTTTGGCGTATGAAGGCCATATTTGCCGAGCGTCGTCTTCGCGTCGTATTCCGAAAGAGTTTCGGTACGCTCAGCCAAGGGGCGCTTAAGGACTGGATCGTTTGGTGTCGTTTGCGGAGTGCGTGATGCGGCTTCAATGGCATTGAGGGCTTCTGTCAGCCCCGCGAAGGGGACAACGCCACCTTCCAATAGCTGTTCCGCAATCGGTTCCGGCATCAATTCCGGTAAGGTCGCCGCGACTGCGACAGCCCTACCAGTGGTTTGGCGCATGCGGAGCGCGGCGTTCGTGGCGCAGGTCCAATCTGTGGGATCGCAGATGTCGCTGCGAGGGTAGTCGAGAACTGTTAGCGTGAGCGCGATATGAGGGGCGGCCATGGCGGACCAAGCAGCCGTCATCGCATCTTCATCGCGCCAGACATAGGTGTGGTAATCAAGTGGATTTGCGAGCGCTACTTTTGGACCAAGTGCTTTGAATAGAGACTGTTTTTGTTCGGGTGTCAGCTTGGGAAATTCAAGATCATGCCCATCCGCCATATCGGCGACCAACGATGCCTCCCCTCCGGAACAGCTAATAGAGGAAATCCGGTTGGAAGGCAGGCGCCCTGTGACGTGCAGCAGCTTCAAGGTCTCCAGGAAACTGGGAAGGTCAGGCGAGCGGAGAATTCCAAGGCGGTCTAAGAAAGCTTGTGCGGCAGTGTCACCGCCAGCGAGCGACGCGGTATGGCTTATGGTGGCGGCCTGTGCCTGAGAGGATTTGCCCACCTTCAGCGCAACGAGCGGAATTGACTTCGCATGCGCGTTGGCGGCGAGTTTCTCCCAGCATGTGAGATCGCCGAAGCCTTCAATATGAAGGCCGATGGCGGTCACACGTGGATCGTCTAGAAGGGCGAATGCGATATCAGCCTGCGTAGTTTGGGCCTGATTTCCAGCCGTGATCATGTAGCCGATTGGCAAGCCCCGTGACTGCATGGTCATGTTAATCGAGATATTGGAGGACTGCGTGATGATCGCGACGCCACGATCGACGCGCTTGCAGCCGTGCTGATCGGGCCAAACAGCCACCCCGTCGAGCGCGTTGATGAATCCGTAGCAATTGGGCCCAAGAACCGGCATATCGCCCGCCGCCTTGAGTAATCGAGCCTGCGCATCAGTCCCGGAAGCGTCCTCGCCACTGGCCTCGGCATAGCCGGACGCGAAACAGACAGCGCCACCGGCACCAATTTTGCGCATACGTTCGACTGCGCCAATGGTGGCCTCGCGGTTGATGCCCACAAAGGCCGCGTCAGGGGCTTCGGGTATGTGCATCACGCTAGGGTAGGCTTTTACGCCAGCGATCTCGGTCTTGATTGGATGAACAGCATGAAGCGAGCCGCCATAGCCGAATTTCTGGGCTTGAATGAGAACGGCTTCTCCCCATGCACCGCCGCCAATCACAGCCAGAGATTTGGGATTAAGAAGTCGGAAAAGATCGCTCATGGGTTACGCACCAAGTGCGCGCAGCAAGTCGCGGCTGATGATGTGGCGTTGAATCTCGGACGTGCCGTCCCAGATGCGTTCCACCCGTGCGTCACGCCAGAAGCGTTCTAACGGGTAGTCATCCATCAACCCCATGCCACCATGAATTTGGATCGCAGCGTCCGTCACGCGAGACAGCATTTCAGACGCGTAGAGCTTAGCCGAAGCGATTTCGCGATTAGACGACAGGTTTTTGTCGAGCCTGTCCGCAGCCGCCAATGTGAGTAGATCGGCGGCGTCAATCTCGGTAATCATGTCCGCCAGTTGAAAACTAATCCCTTGGAACTTGCCGATAGGTTGGCCAAATTGCTCTCGCTCGGCAGCGTAGGACAATGCGTAGTCGAACACGCGGCGCGCCCGCCCGACGCACATGGTAGCGACAGTAATTCGGGTGGCATAGAGCCAAGTGTTCATCACCTCGAACCCGCCATCGACCTGCCCCAGAACCTGCGCATCGGGCAAACGGCAATCGTCAAAGTCGAGGATCATGTTTTTGTAGCCACGATGCGACACGGATTTATACCCGTCGCGCACGGCGAAGCCCGGTGTATCGCGATCCACAAGGAAGGTCGTAATACGCTTTTTAGGGCCTCTGGGTGTGTCGTCCTCACCCGTCGCGACGAAGACAATGAAGAAGTCAGCGTGGTCCGCGCCCGAAATGAAGTGTTTTGTGCCGTTCACCACCCAGTCACCACCATCCCGCACGGCGGCGCATTTCATGCCGCGTACGTCGGAGCCCGCACCCGGTTCGGTCATGGCGAGCGCGTCCATGCGCTCCCCGCGCACGGCGGGCATCAAATAACGTTCTTTTTGGTCTCCTTCGCAGGCCATCAGAATATTCTGCGGACGTCCGAAGAAATGATTCAACGCCATCGAGCCGCGACCAAGTTCACGTTCCACCAAGGCAAATTCGACGTGATTCAATCCTGCGCAGCCGACGCTTTCTGGGAAGTTGCAGGCGTAAAATCCTAAATCTAGGGTCTTTTGCTTGATGTCGTGCGCGATCTCGGCGGGGACTTCGCCGGTGCGCTCTACCAGTTCTTCGTGTGGGAATATTTCGTTTTCGACAAAGCTGCGAACGGTGTCCGCAATCATATTGTGTTCTTCGGTTAAGCCATAGACTGTCATCATGAACGCCTTTCAGGAATGGGGATTATATGCAGGATTAGTGCCTGCATTTCCGTCCCAGGCGACGCGTGCTTGTCCACGCACTGACATCATCAATGGAAGAGCTAAGTCGCATAATTCGACCCATCTTCGTCTAGAATGGCTTTGAGTTCCGATAAGTGGCGGATGTCTTGTTCAGGGTAGTTCTCGATCTCATCGGCCGTTTTTGCGGCGATATCATCCGGCAGGATCGACAAAGGCCGCCCGGTTTGCAGTGCGCGAATGTAGACCTCGCAGGCGCGCTCAAAGAAGTACATGCGATTGAATGTTTCAGCGACAGTGTCACCGATGACCATGATGCCGTGGTTGCCCATGATCATGACCTTCTTTTTTGGGTCGTTGAACAACTGGGCACAACGCTCTCCTTCTTCCTCAAAGGCCAACCCGCCATAGCTGTCATCGACAACTTGGCGATCGTAGAACATCGCGGCGTTCTGGTCGAGCGGAGGGAGGATCTTGTCTTCCAGACAAGCAAGGACTGTAGCGTGGACGGAATGGACATGCATCGCGCAACGCGCGTGTGGGCAGTGGCGATGTAGCCCGCCATGCAATCCCCATGCCGTCGGATCAGGGGCGTTAGGGCCATTCAATGTCTCAGGGTCATTGGCGTCGATCACCAGCATGTCGGAGGCTTTGATCCGCGAGAAATGAACCTGATTGGGGTTCATCAAGAACCGCGTGCCGTCGTCGTTGATCGCAAGAGAAAAGTGGTTAGACACCCCTTCATGCATGTTGAGCCGCGCAGTCCAATGGAAGGCGGCTGCCAGATCGACCCGCTCTTCCCAGTTTTTGATATTCGCGTGTGTGCCGTCCATGTCATGCCTCCTTCGCTTTAGGCAAGTAAGGCACGCCAAGCACGACATGACTAGCCATTTTGCGACTTGCACCTGTGCACAAAGTCTGGACAATTGGAACATGGAACACCAACCCCTCAAATCATGGGCCGACAGCGCTGCAACCTTGGTTGCCGTTGCGGCTGGACGTGCGCCTGCCGACATGGTTCTGCGCGGCGGAAAAGTTGTTAACGTGCATACGCGCGAAGTGCTGGATGGCTGGCAAGTTGCAATCAGCGCAGGAAGGTTTGCCTATGTCGGGCCGGATGCTTCGCATTGCATTGGGCTAGGCACCGAAATCATCGAACTGGGCGGCCGGTATCTGATCCCCGGTCTTTGCGACGGGCATATGCACATCGAGTCGGGAATGCTGACGCCAGCTGAATTCGCTAGCGCGGTGATTCCCCACGGGACCACCACGATGTTCACCGATCCGCATGAAATCGCCAATGTTCTGGGCCTACGTGGGGTGCGCTTGATGCATGATGAGGCTCTGATGCAGCCCATCTCGATCTATACGCAAATGCCAAGCTGCGCCCCGTCCGCACCGGGGCTGGAAACGACAGGGTATGAAATCGGTCCGGATGATGTGGCGGAGGCGATGACATGGCCCGGTATCATTGGACTGGGGGAGATGATGAACTTCCCCGGCGTTGTGAGTGGCAGCCAACAGATGTTGGCAGAGATCGCGGCAACCCAGAACGCAGGTAAAACCGTCGGCGGGCACTACGCCTCGCCGGATCTTGGGCCGGACTTTCATGCCTATGCTGCCGGCGGGCCTGCCGATGACCATGAGGGCACCTGCGAAGCGGACGCGATTGCGCGGGTGCGCCAAGGGATGCGGTCGATGATGCGACTGGGCAGCGCTTGGTATGACGTTGAAACGCAAATCACCGCCATTACCGAAAAAGGGCTGGATTCGCGCAATTTCATTCTTTGCACAGATGACTGCCACTCGGGCACATTGGTGAATGAAGGCCACATGAACCGGGTGCTGCGCCATGCGATTGAGTGCGGCTGCGATCCGCTTGTGGCGTTGCAGATGGCGACAATCAATACCGCAACGCATTTCGGGTTGGAGCGCGAGTTGGGTTCCATCGCGCCGGGGCGGCGGGCGGACTTGATCGTGACGTCTGATCTGAAGGCGCTGCCAATTGAAAGGGTGATTGCCCACGGGCGGACCGTGGCGGAGGCGGGAGAGATTACAGTGATCTGCCCACATCTGGACTGGCCGGAGGATGCGCGACACACGGTGCATCTGGGGCATGAGTTAAGCGCGACTAACTTCGAAATCAAGGCACCGGAAGGCGCCAAGACCGTAACTGCCAAAGTGATTGGTGTGGTTGAGAATCAAGCGCCGACGGAAGCGTTGAAACGCGAGATTCCGGTGAAACAGGGTCTATTGGAGCCGGAAGGCGCAGTTTGCCAGATCGCCTTAGTGGAACGCCACCGTGGCACCGGCGAGGTGGTCAACGCCTTGGTGGAGGGCTTTGGTTACCAAGGCTCCATGGCAATGGCGTCGACAGTGGCGCATGACAGTCACCATATGATTGTGGTCGGCACCGACCGCGCGCAAATGGCCCTCGCTGCGAACCGGTTGGCGGAAGTTGGTGGCGGCGTGACCGTTTGGAAAGACGGGGAAGAACTGGCCTTGGTCGAACTGCCAATTGCAGGGCTCATGTCCGACCGTCCCGCCAAGGAAGTGGCGGCGAAGGCGGACCAAATGGTTGCGGCTATGGGGGTCTGCGGCTGCACTTTGAACAACGCTTATATGCAGCACTCGCTGCTTGCGCTCGTAGTCATTCCATCGCTTCGGATATCCGATCTGGGGTTGGTAGATGTGACGCGTTTTGAACTGACGAATTTGATAGAGGATACTCAATGAACGGCACTGATGCCAACCTCCCCATCCGAACTCCTGATGCACCTGATTCCGAGCTGTTTAGCAACCCCAAGGCAGCCGTAGAAAGGCTATGCGAGCTTTATGAAACCGCAACGGCTTTTCTGATCGGCAAGTTTCGTGACAGCCTTGAGGGTAATCCCCCAGCCGAGCGATACCGTGCGTTCTACCCCGAGATCAGGGTCACAACGCAAAGCTTTGCGAAAATCGACAGCCGTCTTAGCTTTGGTCACGTCGCCAAACCCGGCACCTATTCGACGACGGTGACGCGGCCGGATCTGTTCCAATACTATCTAGAGCAACAGATCCAGTTATTGGTGGATAATCACGGCGTATCGGTGGAGATCGGTGCGTCTAGCACGCCAATGCCGATGCACTTTGCCGTGGCCAACGCGACAAATCTGACCGTGCCACAAGACGGGGCGTTGGACTTTACTCTGCGTGACGTATTCGATGTGCCGGATCTGGCAACCACCAATGACGACATCGTCAATGGCACGCTGGCTGAACTGCCAGACGTTCCAGCCCCCTTGGCGCCTTTCACGGCACAACGCATCGACTATTCATTGGCGCGTCTGTCCCACTACACGGCGACGGCTGCGGAGCATTTCCAGAACCATGTTCTGTTCACCAACTACCAGTTCTATGTGGAGGAGTTCGAAGCCTACGCCCGTCAGATGCTTGCCGATCCCGAAAGCGGCTATACGAGTTTCATAAGTACGGAAAACCATGTGCTGACCGACCCAGACGGTGACATCCCGATTACAGAGAAAACGCCTCAGATGCCGACCTATCACCTGAAGCGCAAGCATGGCTCTGGCATCACTTTGGTGAATATCGGGGTCGGGCCGTCTAATGCCAAAACAGCGACGGATCATATCGCGGTTTTGCGCCCGCATGCGTGGCTGATGGTGGGGCATTGTGCGGGCTTACGGAATTCCCAAAGTCTGGGCGATTTCGTGTTGGCGCATGCCTATCTGCGCGAGGATCACGTGCTGGATGATGACCTTCCAATATGGGTGCCTGTCCCGGCATTGGCAGAGATTCAGATCGCGCTAGAGCAGAGTGTCGCCGAGATCACTCAGTTTGAAGGGTTTGATCTGAAGCGGATCATGCGAACTGGTACCGTGGCCACTATCGACAATCGCAATTGGGAGTTGCGCGATCAATCCGGTCCCGTGCAGCGCTTAAGCCAGTCGCGCGCAATTGCGCTGGACATGGAAAGCGCTACGATCGCCGCCAACGGCTTCCGCTTTAGGGTTCCGTATGGGACGCTGCTTTGCGTATCTGATAAACCGCTTCACGGTGAATTGAAGCTGCCGGGTATGGCCTCAGACTTCTATAAAACACAGGTTTCGCGCCATTTGCTGATCGGAATCCGTGCGATGGAGAGGTTGCGTGAAATGCCATTGGAACGGCTCCATTCGCGGAAATTGCGCAGTTTTGCCGAAACAGCCTTCCTGTGACTCTACGTAAAGCGCAGAAAAACACGAAAAAATAGGGGTTTTAACACACTAATTGTTGTGCGACCCCTCAATATTCAGTTAGGTTCCGGCGATAACACCCCAAAGGTGGGGCAATAGAGAGGGAGCAGAGCTCATGGCAACGAAACCAATGACCAAAACACAACTGGTCGCCGCACTGGCTGAAGAAGCTGGCACCGACAAGAAGGGCGCTGCTGCTGCTCTGGACGGTCTGATCGCAATCATTACCCGCGAAGTATCCGGCGGTGGCGCAGTAACCCTGCCCGGCGTTGGCAAAATCTACTGCCGCGAACGTCCAGCACGCATGGTTCGTAACCCTGCGACCGGCGAGCAAATCAAAAAAGAAGCAGACAAAGTGGTCAAAATGACCATTGCGAAAGCTCTGAAAGACAGCGTGAACGGCTAATCGCCAAGTTCCGCTGAAGGAATAAAGGGTCGCCCTAGGGCGGCCCTTTTCTTTTGCGACATTTCGCGTGACAGTGCCGCAAATCGGGCGAGGAACTCAGTTTGGATATCAAGGCAGTTTTCATGGGGCTTGCCTTCGCCCTGATGTGGTCCAGTGCGTTTACCTCCGCTCGGATTATCGTGGCAGATGCCCCGCCCTTATATTCTCTGAGCTTACGGTTCTTGCTGTCTGGGTTGTTGGGCATCTTAATTGCGAAAGCCCTAGGGCAAACTTGGAACCTGACGCGCGCCCAATGGCGGGCCACCTGGATGTTTGGTATTTGCCAGAATGCCCTTTATTTGGGTCTGAACTTTGTCGCCATGCAATGGATTGAAGCGTCGCTTGCAGCCATCATCGCCTCGACCATGCCGCTGATGGTCGCGCTCGTTGGCTGGTTGTTCTTCAAAGACCGTGTGCCGTTGGTCGGAATGATCGGGCTCGTCGCGGGAATTGCAGGCGTGGTTTTGATCATGGGCACGCGGATCAGCGGTGGCGTGGACTTGACGGGGGTCGCCTTCTGCCTGATCGGGGCCATGGCTCTGACCTTCGCGACTCTGTCGGTGAAAGGCGCCGCATCGGGTGGCAATGTGTTGATGATCGTTGGGTTGCAAATGCTTGTGGGGTCGGCTTGCCTCTTTGCCGTCGCTGCGCCAACCGAAACTTGGGCGGTTAGTTTAACCCCAACCTGGATCGCGGCTTTCGTCTACACGACGCTTGTCCCGGGGCTGATGGCAACTTGGGTCTGGTTCACGCTGGTGGGACGCATCGGTGCAGTGAAGGCTTCTACCTTCCACTTCCTGAACCCAGTATTCGGGGTCGCGATCGCGGCAGTCTTGCTGGGGGAACGAATTGGCATAACGGACGTGGTCGGAGTGCTCATCATCGCGAGCGGCATACTTGCGGTTCAGCTGTCCAAGCAGCGGGTCTAACCGATCTTGCCTTGGTTAGAGCCGATCTGACCACGATGCAGCAGCATGTGGTCTAGGATCACACAAGCCATCATCGCCTCGCCCACTGGAACTGCGCGAATGCCCACGCAAGGATCATGACGGCCCTTTGTGATGATCTCGGTGTTCTCGCCGGATTTCGTGATGGTTTTGCGGGTGGTGAGGATCGAGCTTGTTGGCTTTACCGCGAACCGCACGACGATGTCCTGACCTGTGGAAATGCCACCGAGGATGCCGCCTGCATGGTTAGAGCTATAAACAGGACCATCGGGGCCCATACTGATTTCGTCCGCATTGGCTTCACCGGTGAGCATGGCAGCTTGCATACCTGCGCCAATCTCCACGCCCTTCACAGCATTGATAGACATCATTGCCGCGGAAATATCTGTGTCTAACTTGGCATAAACCGGTGCTCCAAGCCCAGCAGGCGCGCCTTGAGCAACGACTTCAATCATAGCGCCGACGGAGCTACCGGACTTGCGCAATCCGTTCAGATAAGCGGCCCATGTGCTGGCTGCATCTGCATCAGGAACCCAAAACGGGTTCTGCTCAATCTGACGCATATCGCGCTTGTCAGTCTTATGCTCGCCCATCTGCACCATGTATCCGGTGATCTTCAGTTCGGGGGCCAGCATCTTGATGGCTTCACGCGCGACGCCACCTGCCGCAACACGAGCAGCGGTTTCGCGCGCAGAGGATCGTCCGCCGCCGCGGTAATCGCGGATACCATATTTGGTCCAATAGGTGATGTCTGCATGGCCGGGGCGGAACTTGTCGACGATGTCACCATAGTCCTTGGAGCGCTGGTCGGTGTTCTCGATCATGAGTTGGATCGGAGTCCCGGTCGTGACGCCTTCAAACACACCAGACAAAATGCGCACCTCGTCAGCCTCGCGTCGTTGCGTCGTGTACTTGTTCTGGCCGGGTTTGCGCTTGTCGAGCCAGACTTGGATCATATCCGCCGTCAAAGGCACACCGGGAGGGCACCCGTCTACGGTCGCGCCAAGCGCCGGCCCGTGGCTTTCGCCCCAAGTGGTCACGCGGAAAAGATGGCCAAAGCTGTTCATCGACATGGGGCGTCTCCCTTTTATCAGTGGTCTAGCTGTGGCTTACGCCGCCCTCAAGACCTTTCACCTTGCCCAAGCTGGGGTTGGGGCTTAGATACAACGATACCTCGGGGGGCCTTCATTGGCTGAGATTGCGCAAGCTGACCCGTTGAACCTGAACCGGTTAAGACCGGCGGAGGGAAGGTTTGAGATGCTCTCACTCCCCACTCCGTCCGTCGTTTTGGAGGAATGAGATGAAAAAGACCCTTCTAAGCGTAGGACTGATCGCATTGGCCACCACGGCACTCGCCGAGGACAAGCCCGTACTGACGGTCTACGCTCCAGACTACTTTACCAGTGAATGGGGCCCCGGCCCGAAGATCGAAGCAGCGTTTGAAGAAACTTGCGCTTGCGACTTGCAATATGTGGCGGGTGATGTGCTGCCGCGCTTGCTTCTGGAGGGCGAGCGCACCAAAGCAGACGTCGTCATTGGCTTGAACACAGACGTGACCAAGAAGGCCCGCGAAACGGGTCTATTCTTGCCTCATGGTCAAGATACGAGCGATCTGACACTGCCAATTTCGTGGACCGACGACGTGTTCTTACCGTTCAACTGGGGCCACACGGCATTTATCTACAACACCGAAAAGATGGATGACGCTCCTCGTACGTTTGACGCGTTTTTAGCGGATGAAGACACGAAAGTTGTCCTCCAAGACCCACGCAGTTCGATCTCGGGCTTGGCTCTGATGTTGTGGATCAAGTCGGTATATGGTGACGACAGCCAAGAGGCCTTCAATAAGCTGGCTAGGAAAACGCTGACGGTTACCAAGGGTTGGTCCGAAAGCTACGGCATGTTTACCGATGGTGAGGCCGACATGGTGCTGAGCTACACCACCTCGCCCGCCTACCACATCATCGCGGAAGAGGATGAAACCAAAAAGGCCGCGATTTTCGAGGAAGGCCACTACTTCATGACCGAATTGGTCGCGCAGTTGAAAACCTCCAAGCGGCCGGACTTGGCGCAAGCCTTTATGGACTTTGTTCTCTCGGAGACCTTCCAAGAGATGATCCCGACCGCAAACTGGTCTTTCCCAGCAAAGCTGGACGCCGCGAAACTGCCAGAAGGGTTCAAGAAGCTGGATCTGCCGAGTAAGGCTCTGTTCTACTCTGAAGTTGAGGCCGCAGATCTGCGAGACGCAGTGTTGGAAGAATGGCTGAGCGCGTTCAGCCAGTAAGCTTGTCAAACTGTGGCGGGGCGGCAGTTGTCGCCCTGCTTCTGGTGCTGACACTTGGAACGTTGGGCGCAGTTGCGTGGCGGGCGGAAGAGGTGTCGGCGCTTTCCAAAAGCGACTGGTCTGCAATTCGGTTCACCCTTTGGCAGGCGGCTTTATCAGCAATTCTGAGCGCCATCTGCGCTATTCCCGTCGCGCGGGCACTGGCGCGGCGCCAGTTTCGCGGACGGTCGTTGCTTTTGACCGTTCTGGGTGCGCCCTTCATCTTGCCAGTGATCGTGGCGGTGCTCGGGCTTTTGGCTGTCTATGGTCGGAGTGGATTTCTTTCAGATATCTTAGTTTCGGCAGGTTTAGAGCCTGTTACTATCTACGGCTGGCATGGTGTCATCCTGGCGCACGTGTTTTTCAATCTGCCTTTGGCGACGCGGCTAATCTTGCAGGGGTGGCTTTCCATTCCGGCGGAAAGGTTTCGGCTGGCACAGTCTTTGGGTTTCAACTCAAGAGACATTGCGCGACATCTGGAATGGCCAATGCTGCGAGAGGTATTGCCGGGCGTTGTGATGGTCATATTTCTCATCTGCACCACAAGCTTCGCCGTCGCGCTCGCCCTTGGTGGTGGACCAAAGGCGACGACGATTGAGTTGGCGATCTATCAAGCCTTCCGCTTCGACTTTGATCTCTCGAAAGCGGCGTTACTTGGGTTGGTGCAGTTTGCGATCTGCGCGGTTTTGGCTTTGACGTCATTGCTCATCTCGGTCCCGTCAGGGCAGGGCGCGGGACTGGACCGTGTTGTGCCACGCGATGACGGCTCGAAGGTTCTTGACGGCATCGTCATCGCCATCGTCACACTTTTCTTGATCACACCATTGGCCATGATCGTGATGAAAGGTCTTCCCGGATTGCCGGAACTATCAATCTCGATACTGGTCGCGGCCTGGCGGTCTGTCTGGGTTGCGGTTGCTTCGGCAGGGCTGACGATCGGAATGGCTCTTGCATTAGCTTTGCTTGCTCTGAAATGGGGCCGAGGGGTTGAAGCTGTCGGCTATCTGTCTGTCGCGGCGTCACCATTGGTCATCGGAACAGGGCTTTTTATCCTCACCTACCGTTGGATAGACCCAGTCTTGCTGGCATTGCCTGTCACCATTGTGGTGAATGCGGCGATGAGTCTGCCTTTCACTTTGCGCGCTGTGTCACCTGCCATGAGGCAGGTTGAGGAAGATTTTGGCCGCCTTGCCACATCGCTGGGCCTGTCAGGCTGGGCGCGACTTCGGATCGTAATTTTGCCGCGACTGCGCCGACCGTTAGGTTTCGGTGCAGGGCTGGCTGCGGCACTATCCATGGGCGACTTGGGAGTCATAACTCTGTTTGCTGACCCGAGCCGTGCGACTTTGCCCTTGGCATTGTATAACCTTATGACGGCCTACCGGATGGAGCAGGCCTTCGCGGCTGCGCTTGTCCTGCTTGTGCTTAGTCTGACCCTGTTCTGGCTGTTTGATCGTGGAGGGCGCGTTGATGCTGATCTTTGAAGACATCGAGATCCGGCAGGGTGATTTCGCGCTGAGGGCAAATCTCTCGATCGAAGCGGGTCTAAAAGTCTCCGTAATCGGCCCTTCAGGAGCAGGAAAGTCGACGCTCCTCTCGGCTTTGGGGGGCTTTGTTCCGATCTCCAGCGGTCGCATTCTATGGAACAACGAGGATATTACACACACGGCCCCAGCGGCGCGACCTTTGGCGATGGTGTTCCAAGACAGCAATCTGTTTCCGCATTTGACTGTGGCACACAATGTCGGGCTGGGACTGAAGCCAAACTTGAAATTAACCGCAGACGAGACAGCCCGAGTGGCGACCGCGCTGGCGCGCGTCGGGCTTGAAGGATTTTCGGGTCGCAAACCTGCTGCACTGTCGGGGGGGCAGCAAAGCCGCGTGGCGCTGGCGCGTGTGCTTCTGCGCGACAAGCCGATTATGGTTCTGGACGAGCCTTTCGCGGCGCTTGGACCTGCACTGCGAGTCGAGATGCTGTCGCTTGTCGCGGAAATCGCGCAGGAAAGGGGCCTGACGGTGCTCATGGTTACACACGATCCGAAGGATGCGCGGCAGTTGGATGGCAGCACGGTTCTTGTCGCAGATGGCGTGGCGCACGAGCCGGTCCTGACGGGCCCATTTCTAGATGCACCGCCAGAAGCGCTTCGGAAATATCTGGGAAGCTAGCGCCGTTAAACCGCGCAAACATACCAGTCTCGAAAGAGGAAAAGTGGTGAGCCCTGCAGGATTCGAACCTGCGACCCACTGATTAAAAGTCAGTTGCTCTACCAACTGAGCTAAGGGCCCACTGAGGGGTCTACTTAGAAAGGTCGCCCTATAGGGTCAACCCCCAAAACTATGTGAATCTTCACTGCGTCTTCCATTGTGTCAAAGCCGAGGGTATATCGCGGCTTATGCAACACGCAGATGCCCCTCTTGGCCTGCCCTTCATGAAAATGCACGGGCTGGGCAATGACTTCGTGGTTATTGACCAACGAGGCAACGATATCACTGTATCTGCCACGCTTGCCCGTGCCCTTGGCGACCGCCATCGCGGTGTTGGCTTTGACCAACTGGCAGTTCTTGATGATGTTGTGGGCGCTGATATCGGGCTGACGTTTTTTAACTCCGACGGCTCCACAGCAGGGGCATGTGGCAACGCGACCCGCTGTGTCGCCCGATTCGAGATGTCACGGCGGGGAATCAGTGCATTGGTGCTGAAGACCGAACGCGGGTTGTTGAGGGCCGAAGATGCTGGCGATGGTCTCACGCGCGTTAATATGGGCGCGCCATTGCTGGAATGGCGTGACGTGCCGCTCGCCCGCGAAATGGACACGCTTGAGCTGCCGATTGAGGGCGGGCCAACTGCCACTGGTATGGGCAATCCGCATTGCACCTTTTTCGTGGAGGATGCGGACTCTATCGACCTTGCATCATTCGGCCCCGCGCACGAGCATCACCCGCTATTTCCGGAGCGGACAAACGTTCAGGTCGCTCAGCTAGTTGGTGATAACCACCTGCGTATGCGCGTCTGGGAACGTGGCGTGGGCGTCACGCTGGCCTCTGGGTCGTCCTCGTGTGCGACTGCGGTCGCTGCTGCGCGTCGCGGACTAACAGGTCGCCAGGTTCGCATTGATCTGGATGGTGGTCGCATCGACATCGACTGGCGTGACGATGGCGTCTGGATGACCGGCCCGACTGCACATGTTTTCTCTGGTCATTTGACGCCCGAGTTTTTGGCATCGCTATGAAGCCGCCGATTTTTTCCACCCACGGGTGCCGCCTGAACGCCTATGAGACCGAGGCCATGCGCGACTTGACACAAGGCCAAGAAAACTTGGTCGTGGTGAACACCTGCGCGGTGACTGCCGAGGCCGTGCGCAAAGCGCGCCAAGACATCCGGAAGCTGCGCCGAGAAAACCCCGATGCACGACTTGTGGTCACCGGCTGCGCCGCGCAAACCGAGCCAGAAACGTTCTCTAACATGGCCGAAGTCGACAATGTCATCGGCAACACCGAGAAGATGAATCGCGCCACATGGGGCTTCCTGCCCGACACCGAGAAAGTGCAGGTCGACGACATCATGAGCGTCGAGGAAACCGCAGGTCACCTGATCGACGGTTTCGGCACCCGTGCCCGGGCTTACGTGCAAGTCCAGAACGGCTGCGACCACCGCTGCACCTTCTGCATCATCCCCTACGGTCGCGGCAATTCGCGTTCCGTTCCGGCAGGCGTGGTTGTCGACCAAATCAAACGCTTGGTCGACAAGGGCTACAACGAAGTCGTGTTGACCGGTGTCGATCTCACTTCTTGGGGCGCCGATCTTCCTGCCGCGCCTCAGTTGGGTGATTTGGTTCTGCGCATCCTCAAACTGGTTCCAGACTTGCCGCGATTGCGCATCTCCTCCATCGACAGCATCGAGGTTGACGAGGCGCTAATGCTGGCCATCGCGACCGAGCCACGTTTGATGCCTCACCTGCATCTCAGCTTGCAGGCCGGCGACAACATGATCCTGAAACGAATGAAGCGCCGCCACCTGCGTGACGATGCGATCAAGTTTTGCGAGGACGCGCGCAAGCTGCGCCCAGATATGACCTATGGCGCCGACATCATCGCGGGTTTCCCGACCGAGACTGACGCCATGTTCGAAAATTCGCTGAAGCTGGTTAAGGATTGTGACCTCACTTGGCTGCACATTTTCCCTTATTCCGCCCGCGAGGGCACGCCTGCTGCGAAGATGCCGGCGGTGAACGGGAAAGTCATCAAAGCCCGTGCCGCGCTTTTGCGGGCCGCCGGTGAGGCGCAGGTTCAAAAGCACCTCGCTTCGCGCGTGGGCCACAGCCACCACGTGCTGATGGAAAACCCGCGCATGGGTCGGACGGAACAGTTCACCGAAACGCTGTTTGAAACTGACCAACCAGTCGGTCAAATCATCCCCGCCCGAATTATCGGGACTGAGGGCAACCAGCTGCGCGCATGAGCGCGGTTCTCTATAGTTTCCGGCGATGCCCCTATGCGATGAGGGCACGGCTGGCGATTTTTACTGCTGGTTTACAAATCGAGCACCGCGAAATCCTGCTTCGCGATAAGGCACCTGAATTTCTGCAAGCTTCACCCAAAGGCACCGTACCTGTGGTTGTCTATGACGGCACTGTCATTGAAGAGAGCCTGGATGTGATGCTTTGGGCGTTGCAGCAAAACGACCCTGAAAACTGGCTTTGCGGCTCGGATGCAAGCCTTGACTTGATCGCGCAGAATGACGGTCCATTCAAACAGGCACTGGACCGATACAAGTATGCCAGCCGTCACGACGGTAATCCTGAAAAATGGCGCGTGATCGGGGCGGAGACGCTTGTTGAATACGATACTGCTCTTGGACAATCACCCTATCTTTTAGGCAGCAAGCCTAGGCTAGCCGACATGGCAATTTTCCCGTTTGTCCGCCAGTTTGCGAACACTGACCGAACATGGTTCGACACGCAAAGCTGGCCGCATCTGCATCGCTGGTTGAACGAACACCTCGCCTCAGATCGATTCGCTTCGATCATGAAGAAATACCCCAAATGGCAGGCAGGTGACCCGCCAACGCTTGCGCGAACGGCACAACCTCGCCAAGGATAGCGCCATGCATCCGAACCCTGCTTTCCGCCAAATTCCCGATAGCCAGAACATTGGCTTTGCCCGCGAGCGCGGGTTCGGAACACTCGCCATCAACGGGGAGGACGGTCCGCTTACTGCCCATATCCCTTTCCTGCTGTCGAAGAGCGGCAAGCAGGCGGAGTTGCACCTTGTGCGTTCCAATCCGATTGCGCGCGCGTGCTCGTCGAAACAACGGGCCGTCATCACGATTGTCGGGCCAGACAGCTATATTTCTCCAGATTGGTACGGTGTCGAGGATCAGGTGCCGACTTGGAACTATGTAGCCGTCCGGATAAGCGGCATTCTTAGTCCACTGCCTCAGGATAACTTGCACCCCCTGCTTGACCGTCTTTCCGCGCATTTCGAAGCGCAATTGTTGCCTAAGCCCCCTTGGACATCGGCCAAGATGTCCGAAGGTGTGATGGAGCGGATGATGCGTCAAATTCGGCCGTTCCACTTTGATGTGGCGCGGATCGACGGGACGTGGAAACTTGGTCAGAACAAGCCCGACAATGCTAGGACAAGTGCAGCTGATTACGTTGCGGGGTATGGCATAGGGCAAGATACGAAAATGCTGTCCGCGCTTATGCGCGGGGCCAAACCGGAGACTTCCAAATGAAATTCTTTACCAGCCCCACATCCCCTTATGTGCGCAAAGTGCTTGTAATATTGCGCGAGACTGACCAGCTCAAAGATGTCGAAATGGTCGCTGCCGGTGGCACCCCGATTGATCCAGGCACCATTCCGCGCGAGTTGAATCCGCTTGGTAAAATTCCTGCACTTGCGCTCGATAATGGGCAGCCGCTGTACGACAGCCGTGTAATCTGCCGCTTTTTCGATGACCGCGCGAAGTCAGGGCTCTACGGCAAGGGTAATGAGACTTGGCAGCTACAAACGCTGGAAGCGACAGGTGATGGTATCCTCGATGCAGCGATCCTAATGGTTTACGAGGCGCGCGTCCGCCCTGAGGACAAGCAATATGCCGAATGGACTGAAGCGCAGTGGCGGAAGATCGACACCGCACTCGACGCGTTGGAAAACCACTGGATCGACATTCTGTCTTGGGATCTTCTCAACATTGGTCAAATCGCCATCGGTTGTGCTTTGGGATATCTCGATTTGCGCCATGCAGACCGTAGCTGGCGCGAGAGTCGTACTAAACTTGCGGAGTGGGAAGCTGGTTTCGCTAAACGCGACAGCATGGTCGCAACTGTGCCGCCCGCCGCCTGAAACATGGCCACGATCGCGCGCACGCGAGATATCGCCACTTGTCTAAAGATCAGGCGGGTGGTGTTTATCGACGGGCAGAACGTGCCTGAGGACGAAGAGGTCGACGGCGAGGATCCGACCTGTCGCCACTATCTGGCGCATGTGGATGGCGTGCCTGCGGCGACTGCCCGAGTGAAGTCTCTGGGCGACCGCGCCAAAATTCAGCGTGTTGCCGTGCTAGACGAATATCGAGGCACAGGTCTCGGGGCAGAACTCATGCGCTTTGTTTTGGACGATCTTCGGGAGGAGTTCGAAGCCGCGATACTTGGATCGCAAAGTCACGCCATCGGCTTTTATGAGAAACTCGGGTTTGCAGCGTTTGGCACGGAATATGACGATGCGGGAATTCCGCATCGTGACATGACGTGCAACTTGGTGGGCTAGTTGGTGTGATGGCGACCCATCATCGATTCGTGCACTGATTGCATGCCGCGAGCTGCCAGATCGCTGACTTCTGCCGCGTGGGTCTGCAAGGCTTCTACCATTTTCGGGTCATCCGAAGTTTGCGTTACGATCAACCCAAAATCTGTGGGCTCGATCTCGGTGGAAATTCGGTCAGGATGCGCAAACAGGTAATCTAGCGTCGGGCTTTGGATCGGAACCTGCGGGTCTCGCTGACTATCGACGCGGTCAATCATCCC
Source organism: Litoreibacter janthinus (assembly GCF_900111945.1). Taxonomy (NCBI): domain Bacteria; kingdom Pseudomonadati; phylum Pseudomonadota; class Alphaproteobacteria; order Rhodobacterales; family Roseobacteraceae; genus Litoreibacter; species Litoreibacter janthinus. The sequence goes on from NZ_FOYO01000001.1 coordinate 720,513, forward strand.
TACAGCATGGTTAAACAGAGCTTCGAGCAGGGCAGGGTCTTTGGTCTCGGTGAGTGTTCTGATGCCGTTCGGCAGGTTTGTTACGCTACGGGTGAGCGCGCGGTGCTCGGTGAACAGCGCGCGCAGATCTTCGACCTCCTCGGGCGTGGTGTCCCTGCCATTCAGCATGGGCATGCGCACTTCGTCGTGCGTCTGAGCGTTGCCGCCGTGGTGGCCCGACATCATTCCGTGCTGGGCAATAGCCCCGCCCCAATTCCAAGCAGCAGCAGCTATAACACCGAGGCTGATAATCACGATCACCACGCGTTTCATTAATTGGTGCTCCCAAATCCCGTCTCGACACGGAGCAACTATAAGATGCGACGAAGCCGATAGCCACAGCGTCTTAGGTTGCGCAAACGGTAACCCTATCGCAAACGCAACTGCCGATGAGCTTCAGCAAGAGCGATTCCGGCCGAGATGGCGACGTTCAAGCTACGACCACCTCCTGGCATCGCGATCTTTACCCGTGCCCCTGCGGCCTCATGAACATGGTCGGGGACTCCAGCACTCTCGCGCCCGACCAGCAGGCAGTCACCCGGCTGAAACGAAAAATCCCACAGATCTGTAGCGCCTTTGGTCGTAAGCAAGACCAAACGACCGGGTTTGGTGTCTTCGAAGGCCTGCCAACTGTCATGGTGACGAACATCTGCTTTTTCAGCGTAATCCAACGCGCGAGTTTTCAGTAATTTCAAAGAAAACGGGAACCCGCAGGGTTCGATCACGTGGACGGGTGCGTCAAAACACACCCCCAACCGAACCAGCGAGCCTAAATTAGGCGCTAAATCCGGTTCAAACGCAGCAATTTGGACATAGTGCGACAAATGGCTTCCCTTACAGTGCTTTCATGGGTGGACGTGGAGGGCGCTTAGAATATATCTAGCCCCGATATCCTGCGCCCTCGGTGCGGATTCTTCAATTTTACCGGCCGCACAAGCGGTCCGACAAGGGAGAAGTTCTCGTGTCCCACGCAGACGACCACAGCGGCGCCACCCGTCGCGACTTCCTGTACTACGCCACAGCTGGCGCTGGTGCAGTAACGACAGGGGCCGCCGTTTGGCCTCTGGTCAACCAGATGAACCCTTCCGCTGACGTGCAGGCCCTCGCCTCCATCGACGTTGACGTTTCCGGCGTAGAGCCTGGCACCCAGTTGACAGTCAAGTGGCTGGGTAAGCCGGTTTTTATCCGCCGCCGTACTGCGGACGAGATCGAAGCCGCCCGCGCTGTCGCGTTGTCGGATTTGCCTGACACCGGCGCAGAGAATAACAACCTTGGCCCGGAGGCAGACGCCGAAGACCAAAACCGGACGCTGGACGAAGACGGCGAATGGCTGGTCATGATCGGCGTTTGTACACACCTTGGCTGTGTGCCGCTGGGTGATGCAGGCGAATTCGGCGGCTGGTTCTGCCCATGCCACGGATCGCACTACGACACCGCTGGGCGTATCCGCAAAGGTCCCGCACCGCGCAACCTGCTGGTGCCTGTCGCTCAATTCACGTCGCCTGACGTGCTGAAACTCGGTTAAGGGAGAAAACACTCATGGCTGGTATCCCACACGACCATTATGAGCCCAAGTCTGGCGGCGAGAAGTGGCTTCACTCCCGCTTGCCGATTGTTGGTCTGCTCTATGACACTCTGATGATCCCCACTCCGAAAAACCTGAACTGGATGTGGATCTGGGGCATCGTTTTGACGTTCTGTCTGGTGCTGCAAATCGTGACGGGCATCGTGCTGGCGATGCACTACACCCCTCATGTCGACAAGGCATTCGCCTCGGTCGAGCACATCATGCGGGACGTGAATGGCGGTTACATGCTCCGTTATCTGCACGCCAACGGCGCGTCGCTGTTCTTTGTGGCCGTTTACGCTCACATTTTCCGCGGCTTGTACTACGGCTCTTACAAGGCACCACGCGAGATCACGTGGATCATCGGCATGATCATCTATCTTGCAATGATGGGCACCGCCTTTATGGGCTACGTGCTGCCTTGGGGTCAGATGTCCTTCTGGGGCGCGACCGTGATCACCGGCCTGTTTGGCGCCATCCCCGGTATCGGTGAGATGATCCAAACCTGGCTGCTTGGCGGGCCCGCAGTGGACAACGCGACGTTGAACCGCTTCTTCTCGCTGCACTACTTGCTGCCTTTCGTGATTGCCGGCCTCGTTGCAGTGCACATCTGGGCGTTCCACACCACGGGCAACAACAACCCAACCGGTGTAGAGGTGCGTCGCACTTCCAAAGAAGATGCCGCGAAAGACACCGTTCCGTTCTGGCCTTACTTCGTCATGAAGGACCTGTTCGCGCTGGGCGTCATCATGATCGTCTTCTGGGCCATCGTGGGCTTCATGCCGAACTATTTGGGACACCCCGATAACTACATCGAGGCGAACCCGCTGGCGACACCTGCGCACATTGTGCCTGAATGGTACTTCCTACCATTTTACGCGATCCTTCGGGCCTTCACTGCTGACGTTTGGGTCGTGCAACTTGTGTCCTTCGTGACCGGCGGCATCGTCGACGCCAAGTTCTTTGGTGTGGCTGCCATGTTCGGCGCCATCGCGGTTATGGCCTTGGCACCATGGCTGGACACGTCGTCCGTTCGTTCGGGTCGGTACCGCCCGATGTTCAAATGGTGGTTCGCGCTGCTGGTTGTCGACTTCTTCGTTCTGATGTGGGTCGGTGCACGGGATACAAACTTCCCGCATGACTGGATCTCATTGATCGCGTCGGCTTACTGGTTCGGCTACTTCCTCGTTATTCTGCCGCTGCTTGGCGTAATCGAGAAACCGCTGGCCCGTCCTGCGACGATCGAGGAAGATTTCGACGCGCATTACCCTGCAAAAGATGGCTCCGACTCTGTCGCGACGCCTGCTGAGTAAGAGGAAACTACCAATGCTCAAGAAACTCTCACTCGCAGCCGTCTCGGCCATCGCAGTTGCATCCGGCGCATTTGCCGCGGGCGATGCTGGTCACACCCATGACGTGCAATTCTCGTACGAGGGGCCGTTCGGCACCTTTGATCAGAACCAGCTTCAGCGCGGGTTGCAGATCTACACAGAGGTTTGTTCCTCGTGTCACGGTCTGAAATTCGTGCCCATGCGCACTCTGGCCGACGAGGGTGGCCCTGCGCTGCCAGAAGAACAGATGAAAGCCTATGCTGCGAAGTTCCCGATCAACGACGAGTTGTCCAACCCGCAGCTGTTCGACAAGGAAACCGAGGAGTACCGCACTCTGAAGCCGACGGATAACTTCCCGGCGCTTTATTCTGCCAACGCACCTGACTTGTCCTTGATGGCCAAGGCGCGCGCTGGTTTCCACGGCCCTGTCGGCACTGGCCTGAGCCAACTTGTGAACGGCATTGGTGGCGCGGAATACATCGCTTCCCTTCTCACCGGTTACACCGGCGAGGAAAAGGAAGAAGCTGGCACTACGTTCTACGAGAATACCGCCTTCCCAGGTGGCTGGATCGCTATGGCGCCACCGCTTTACGGCGAGGATGTCGAGTTTGCCGACGGTCACTCCAACGAGTTGCACCACGAAGCAGAAGACGTTGCAGCCTTCCTGCGCTGGACAGCAGAGCCGCATCAGGACGCACGCAAGCGCACAGGCTTCGTTGCCGTGTTCTTCTTGGTAATCCTGACCGCGCTGCTCTACCTGACCAACAAGCGTATTTGGGCGCCAATCAAGCGCAAAGGCTGAGCCCTTTCGAAAGAGTATCAAAAAGGCGCGCCCTCTCCGGCGCGCCTTTTCGTTTGTGCGTCTCAGGGGAGACCAACGCCACGCGTGCGTCCACGAGATGTGCAGTTCTGAGACTCGTCCCGTGCGTTCAACGAGCGAGCGTCTGGCTATCGCTCTCAGGCGGTGCTCTGCATCTCTCTGATTTTACGCGTTAACTTTGGATTAGTTGCTGGGGTCCATATCTAGTATTTGGAAAGCTGAACCGAACTACGGTGGAGCAATATTGCAGCAAAAACCCGCCGTTTCCCCGCAGTATGACGCGCGCGTCGGTTGCGTTGAACCATAATTTGGGGCTAAGCGTAACGAGCTTTGCAGAGTCGTATTTCTAGTCCTCGTTTTGGGGCGTAGCGAAGCGGGGGACTATTTTTATGCTTGATTACCTCGTTACGCTGCCGCGTCCTGTTAAACGCCATATCCTGCTTTTCATTGATATTCTCCTCGTACCGCTCAGCCTCTTTATCTCACTTGTTCTACTTTTCGATACGTTGTCGCCGGTCAAACTGCTCTGGGAAGCTTGGCCGCTCTTCGTTATGACGCCGATCGTAGCGACCCCGATTTTTTTGCGCATTGGACTCAATCGGATCAAGCTGATGGCCTTTGAAGCGCATGACATGCGCCGCGGTGCGTTCGCAGCGCTATCGGTCGCTGCGATTACAGCCGCGGAAACCTATGCCTTCAATCTGGACCTGCCGCGCGCGGTTGCAGTGCTGACCGGACCCGCATTTCTGTTGTTGCATTTGGGTTTGCGCACGCTCGGGAGAAACCTTTTGGTGCGACGGATCAACGTCGGAAACGGCCGGATGCCAGTCGCGATCTATGGCGCAGGCTCGGCCGGTGTGCAGCTGCTTGCCGCACTGCGTCAAGATTTCCAAATGCGCCCAGTGACCTTTGTCGATGACAACGTCACGCTACAGACCATGACCGTTTCTGGTATGGAGGTATGCTCTCGTGCTCAGCTAGAGGCAAAAGTGCGCCGGGGTGAAATCCAGCGCGTCTTGTTGGCGATGCCGTCGGTGAGTGAGCCGCGTATGCGCCGTCTAACCCAAGAGCTTTCGGAATTCGGGTGCGAAGTTCATGCGTTGCCTACATACAGCGAACTGGTGGAAGGCACTGGGCTGGCTTCGAACCTGCGTCCTGTCACGCCGGACAGGCTTCTTGGGCGCGACAAGGTCGATCTTGAAACCCCCGAAGTTGCCCGCGCCTATGCAGGTCGCCGCGTGCTGATAACAGGCGCAGGCGGGTCCATCGGGTCCGAGCTTTGTCGTCAAATCATCTTGTGCGGCCCACAGCGCCTCACACTTCTTGATCACTCCGAATTTGCGCTCTACGAAATTTCGCGTGAGTTGGTCCCCCTTGCAGAAATGCATGGTGTCGAACTGGTCACGCGTCTCGGCTCTGTTTGTGATCCCGATCGCATGGCACATATTATGGCCGAATCTGAAATCGACATCGTTCTGTTCGCAGCTGCCTATAAGCATGTGCCGCTAGTCGAAGAGAATGAGATCGAAGGCCTTCGCAACAATCTGTTTGGCACGCTAACAACCGCTGAAGCAGCGCAGAAGGCGGGCGTCGAGCGTTTCATTCTTGTGTCAACCGACAAAGCAGTCCGGCCTACCAACATCATGGGCGCAAGCAAACGATTGGCTGAGCTTTCAATCCAAGACCTACAGACCCGATCTGAAGTGACCAAGTTTGCGATGGTGCGCTTTGGTAATGTTCTGGGCTCGTCAGGATCAGTGATCCCGCTGTTCCAAAGCCAGATCGCGGCGGGTGGCCCAATTACGCTGACCCACGAGAAGATCACGCGCTATTTCATGACCATTTCCGAAGCTGCGCGACTGGTTCTTCTGGCAGGTGCCTATGCGACTGGTGGTGACGTGTTCGTGCTGGACATGGGCGCTCCAGTTAACATCCGCGACCTCGCTCGACGAATGGTTGAGCTGACGGGCCTTACAGTGCGCGATGAAAAGAACCCGCATGGTGACATTGATATCGAAACGGTTGGATTGCGCCCGGGTGAGAAGCTTTATGAAGAACTGCTGATTGGGAACAACATCCTGCCAACACCTCATGAGAAGATCATGCGTGCGGAAGAACGGCGCCTATCACAAATCGAAATGGCGCGTATCCTGAAGCAGATCCGGGCCGCGATTGCGGCGAATGATCCGGCGGCAGTCCGATCGATCATCGAGGCAAATGTAGACGGGTTCCACGTTGCTGAGACCGGATTGGATGACGTTGTCTGACGACCGAACACCTGCGCTGGCGACGACCTCACAGAACCCAAAATGTCTCCTAATGGGCGCGACTGGCCGCGTGAGCCAGTTGCTGTTGGCGCATTGGCGCATCGAAAAGCCTGCAATGACACTTAGGACGCAATCACGGACAAACGGATATCATCTGACTTGGTCTCCTCTCGATGATGGTTCCGAACCATTATGTCAGTTTGTAGACCGTGAGAGTGGCATTGACACTGTCATCGCATTGATTGGCGCGACCCCTTCTACCTGTGGTGATGTAAGAGACGCCGCAGCGCTATCCGGGGCCGTCTTGGAGGCTGCCGCCAAGGCCGGTGTGAGGCGGGTTCTGTTTGCCTCTTCATCAGCGGTTTATTCGTTGGGGGAAGGCCTTGCTGAGACCGATCCAACAGACCCTGTAAATCCCTACGGGCACGGCAAGTTAGATATGGAAGCTGTGATTGCTGCGTCGGACGCACATGTGGACACCTGCTGTCTGCGGATCGGCAATGTCGCTGGCGCAGATGCGTTGCTGGGACGTGCGCACACGGTTTCACCTGACAAGCCGCTCCAGATCGACCGGTTTCCGGATGGGAAGGGACCACGACGTTCTTACATAGGGCCAGCGTCCTTGGCGCGTTGCCTAGAGCGTCTGGTGATGTTCGAGAACGCGTTGCCCGACATTCTAAACTTGGCTGCGACCTCACCCATTGAAATGGCAGATCTGGCGCAAGCGGCGGGGTTGCCGTGGCACTGGGTTCCTGCGCCCACGGAGCGGTTTGGCACGCAGCGGATTACGTTGAACTGCTCCGCTTTGGCTGGGATCATGGGCGCCGATAGCCTTGCCGCGACAGCAGACACTATGGTAGCGGAATTGCGCAACTTGGGGGCGCTCGCTTGACCATTACAAAACGACTGTTCGATCTGGCAGCGGTGCTTGTTTTGGGCGCGCTCTTGCTGCCCGTAATTGCGCTGACAACGGTTGTGATTGCGATGCTCGATGGCCGTCCTGTGTTCTACATGTCTGAACGGATGAAGACGCCGACGCAGAGCTTCCGGCTCATCAAGTTTCGAACGATGACTGTGGCTCTCGTCGATCAGGGAGTGTCAGGCGGCAACAAATCGAACCGTATTACACGCACAGGGGCGGCGCTTCGCAGAATGCGTCTGGATGAATTACCGCAGCTTTGGAATGTGTTGGTGGGCGACATTAGCTTCGTCGGACCGCGCCCACCCTTGCGTGAGTATGTTGATCGCTTTCCCGGAATCTATGGTGAAGTTCTAAAGAGCCGCCCCGGTATAACTGGGCTGGCGTCGATCATCTATCATCGCCACGAAGAGCTGTTGTTGATGCCCTGCGCGACGCCAGAACAGACCGATGCTGTGTATGCCCGACGCTGCGTTCCCAGAAAGGCGCACCTTGATCTTCTGTATCAGCGTCGCAGAACTTTGTGCATGGACGCGTGGATCATGATAAAGACTGTTTTCTGATCATTCGCGGCTTGTGACACGCAAAGGACGCGATTGTGAGCAGTTCTGGTTGCTAAAAAGGGCTATTCGTTGACAGATAGCTAGGTAACCCGCATTTCGCAGTTAATTGGTTCAAGAGGTTAAGTATGAAAATCACGATGATCGGCACAGGGTATGTCGGATTGGTCTCCGGTGTGTGTTTCTCGGATTTTGGGCATGATGTCGTCTGCGTTGATCGCGATCCGGCAAAAATCGAAATGCTCAACAACGGCAAGGTGCCGATCTACGAACCCGGGCTTGATGATCTGATGGCAAAGAACGTTGATGCGGGACGGCTATCTTTCACCACGGATCTGGCAGCAGGAATAAGCGGCGCTGATGCTGTTTTTATTGCAGTGGGGACGCCGACTAGACGCGGTGATGGCCATGCGGACCTTTCCTTCGTGTATGCCGCCGCTGAAGACATTGCCAAGGCCTGCGCGGCGGCTGGTAATCCTTATACAGTGATCGTCACCAAATCGACTGTTCCGCTGGGCACTAACCGTCAAGTGAAGCAGGTGATCCGCAAAGCGGCTCCTGACTTGGAATTTGATGTCGCATCCAATCCCGAATTCCTGCGCGAAGGGGCGGCAATTGACGATTTTATGAAACCTGACCGCGTCGTTGTTGGTGTACAAAGCGACCGCGCGGCAGAAGTTATGCAAGATATCTACCGCCCGCTCTATCTCCGAGACTTCCCAGTAATCACGACGGATCTGGAAAGCGCGGAGATGATCAAATACGCGGCCAACGCGTTTCTGGCGACCAAGATCACTTTCATCAACGAGATCGCAGCGCTGTGCGAAAAGACCGGTGCAGACGTCAAGCAAGTGTCGCGCGGCATGGGCATGGATGGCCGGATCGGGAACAAGTTTCTCCATGCAGGCCCGGGCTATGGCGGGTCATGCTTCCCCAAAGATACTTCTGCGCTGGCCCGAATTGGGCAGGAACACGCTGTGCCGATGCAGATCACTGAAACAGTGATGCGGGTAAACGATGGCGTGAAGCTGCGAATGATAGAAAAGCTGCGTGATCTTTGCGAAGGGTCGTTCAACGGCAAGACAGTCGCGGTGCTTGGCGTGACATTCAAACCCAACACCGATGATATGCGCGACGCGCCATCCCTGACCATCGTGCCGGCGCTGGTAGGCGGGGGCGCTAGGGTGCGCGTCGTCGATCCACAAGGTGCCCGCGAGGGCGTGGCATTGCTGCCCGGGGTGCAATGGGTAGATGACCCGTACAAGGCGGTGCAAAACGCCGATGCAGTCGTCATATTGACGGAGTGGAACGAATTCCGCGCGTTGGACCTCAAGAAGATGGCCAAAAAAATGGCGTCTCCACGGATGGCCGACTTGCGCAATATCTATTCGGCCAAAGACGCCAAGCGCGCTGGTTTTGAGGCTTATGCTTCCATTGGGCGGCAGGGCTTCGCGGCGGAAACTTAAAACGACACTTGGTAAACGACGCTTGGGCGCTTACGTTTGTAAGTAATCGGCTAACGCAAAGGAGCTTCCTATGGGCCTGAATCCGCTAATCGGCCTCGTCGTTTTTGCCCTGGATGTTTGGGCCATTGCGTCGATTTTCAACGCCAAGGTTGAGACTGCGCAAAAAGTGTTGTGGATCGTTCTGGTTCTGGCCCTGCCGGTGATCGGTTTTATCATCTGGTATTTTGCTGGCCCAAAACCGACCCGCTAATGCTGCACAATGCTCTGTCCGTCTATCGGTTCATAAGCGACCTTCTGAATGCTATGGACGCGCGCAACCTAAGCCTGATCTCGGCGGGCGTGGCCTTTTACGCCATGCTTGCGATTTTTCCGGCCCTCGCGGCGCTGATAGCGCTGTGGGGCGTCTTTTCCGACCCGGCCCTTATCGACGATCAGGTCACTTTATTACGCCGCTTCATCCCGGCAGATGCCTTTAGTCTGTTCGAGACGCAGGTGCATTCCCTGATCAACGCCAATAACTCGACGCTGGGATACACGACCTTGATCTCCTTAGGGGCGGCGCTGTGGTCGACACGCGCAGGTGTCTCCGCCTTGATCCGCGGGTTGAACGCGGTATATTCCGCGCCGCATCGCACGGGGGTAAGGCGCGCATTTGCAGCGTTGCTTCTGACTCTCTGCCTCATTGCGATGTCACTTGTCGCTTTGGCGGGGATAGTGGTCTTTCCGTTGGCGCTCGCGTTGTTGCCGTTGGGGGATGCCACCGAAAACACGTTTGAGGCGCTACGTTGGGTTCTCGTGATCACAGCGGTAATCTTGGGACTGGGTCTGATATACCGTTTCGGTCCGAACCACAAAACAGCGCATCTTAAAACTAACTGGATTTCACCTGGAGCATTGGTGGCCTTGGTCATTTGGGGTGGGGCGTCTTGGGCGTTCTCTCTCTATCTGACCAATTTCGGCAAATATAACGAAGTCTACGGCTCCATTGGTGCGGTCGTGGCGCTGCTGATGTGGTTCTACATCAGCGCGTGGGTCGTACTTCTGGGGGCGACATTGAACTGTGAGCTGGCGAGGCGGCATCACATTAAGGGTCTACAGTCAGCGCAAGCCGATTAGCGCGGCGCGCGCAGCGTATCACCAGGCGCAAACACCGGAGAAATTTCCACCCGCTTTTGCGTCGGGGCCTCGCCGGTCCCATCTGCATCATGTGCAATGATCTGCGCTGCTGCACGACCAATCTCCACGCGGCAGCTATCCATCGTTGCCAGTTTGCGAGGCAACCCGTCGATCAGGTCAACACCGTTGAACCCCGCGAGCCCTAATTTGCCCGGAACGTCAATTCCGGCCTCAAGGCAATATAACAGTCCGCCGGCGCCTATCATGTCATTGGAGTAATAGAGGAAATCGAGATCCTTGTTCTTCTCCAGAATGCTCGCCGTCATCTCGCGACCCTTACCCAAAGCCGAGCCACCGGAGTAGTATTCTTCAGCTTCTAGGCTCAACCCATTCTCGCGCAGAACCGCCTCGAACCCTTCAAAGCGCTTGCGGGCGCGGTGGTCCAGCGGCATTTTGGTGCCGAGAAACCCAATCTTGCGATAGCCACGCTTAAGGATCTCTTTCGCGGTTTCGCGGCCCGCACGCGTGTGCGAAATCCCAACGGCTGCGTCCACTGCGGGACCATCGACATCCATGATCTCGACGATTGGAATGCCTGCGTTCTCCATCATGCGTCGCGCTGCGTCTGTATGTTCCAACCCGGCGACAATGAGACCGGACGGACGCCACGACAGCATCTCGAATATGACTTTTTCTTCTTTCTCGGGGCGGTAGTCGGTTACGCCAACCACGGGTTGCAGCGGGGTGTCGTCCAACACTTTTGATATCCCCATCATCACTTCCGGAAACACCATGTTTGAAAGGGATGGGATAATAACTCCAACCAGATTCACCCGGTTTGATGCCAAAGCCCCGGCAATTTTGTTTGGCACATACCCGAGTTGGCGCGCAGCCAGTAAAACTTTCTCGCGTGTCTTGTCCGACACTTCCCCACGGTTCCTCAACACGCGGCTTACAGTCATTTCACTGACGCCAGAGGCTTCCGACACGTCTCTGAGGGTGAGTTGATGGCGATATTCGGGGCTGGAGCGTTCGGCCAAGGTATGTCTCATAAACTTATGAATGTGAGGCATGATAGCGCTATAGTCGCTGCTCTCCAAGGCGCAACTGTTTAGGTATTTGGGGTTGCCTGACAGCGTCTAAAAACGCCATATACAGTCCGCGTGGTCCCGTGGCTCAACTGGATAGAGCAGCCCCCTCCTAAGGGGCAGGTTGCAGGTTCGAATCCTGCCGGGGTCACCAGTGACCGTTGTGCGAGAATTGAGCGCCTTTTGCTAGGTTTTTGGCTCAGATCATTTTGATTGCACCGGGTTCAACTGCCAACACATATCCCTTGCGAGCGATGTTTTTGATCAAGAGTTCGCTCATCATCTGGTTGCCCAGGTGATCGCGAAGTCGCTTGATGCGGGTCGCGCCGGAGGCCTCGTCGCAGTCAATCTCGGGCTTGCCTGAGATCATGGACTCAATTTCCAACCCAGTGAGGATGTCATCATCCAACCGCGCCTCAGCCAGTACCGAAAGTGTTTCCAGCGCGGCTTCCGTTAGCTTGAACACCATATCGTTGATCTGGACGATCCGTTCGCCGCGGCTGACGACGAGCGAATTTACTTGAATGCCGCTCTTCTCGATTTCAGCCATGCGGCGGGCCAGAGCCACCAAGAACACAATCGACACCAATGCGGCGATCAGCAGGGCTGTCGCGAATATCAAGAGAACGAAAATGATGAAGCGATAAGACGCCAGCGTGTCAGAAAACGCGGTGCCGGATTGGGCCAGGATTTCGAGCAAACGGATCTCTCCGCCCTGCTTAAGCGCATCGTTCTCGATGAAAATCCGCTCGACGCGCATGTTAAATGCATTGGCATCGGGCAAATTCAGGAACAACACCAAAGCCGCGATGACCAGAATGCTGACAATCACCGCCATACCGATGACGATGACTTGCAAGGGTGAGGGCGCTTTAGAAGCGGAGGAAGTAGGGTCCGGCATTTGCCTTTCTCCCGTCTAGGCCGCCATCATTGAACAGTGACACAATGTTGAGCAGCGTCCAACCTGCGGCGGCAAGCCGTGGCGCGATCGCACTTGCGGCAGCGCTTGGGGAAGAGCAGGCCGCGTTTGACACTTTGATCACGCCATAATGCAGCTTCAGCGGATTGTCTTTCTTCGCCTTATAGTCGGCGTAACATGCCGCTTGCGCGGGCAATGCCAATGCGGACAGGCTCAATGAGAAAGCAGTTATGTAGATGATGTGTTTCATGAGGCGACCATGATCCGCACGGGCGCGTTATTCAATATCAACCTGCATTCTGGGGGTGTTATCCAATAACGAAGGGCTGTCATTGAGCGACATGTCGATGCGAGTCCAAAGTCAATCCATCACCAGACGCCCACTTACAGGGCTTCAATGAAAAGGAAAGACCATGACCCGCAAATTTATCGCAGCCCTGCTAAGCCTCTCATTGGCAATGACCGCAATGACCACCGCGCCGGCGCGCGCAGACGAAGATGTTGGGAAGATCATTGCTGGCCTCGCCGTTCTTGGGATCCTGTCTCAGGTGCTCAAAAACAAGAACAATGATGAGGTCGTTACGCAGCGCGACACCCGTCGCTATGATGCGTATCCAAGCCGCCGCAACCCGAACCGAGAAATGCGCCCGCGTCGTCAGGCAGCCAAAATCGCGCCTGAGAAGTGCCTGGTGAACCAGTGGACCCATCGCGGCAACATCCGCGTCTACGGTGCGAAATGTATGGAACGCAGCACGCGCGCCCAACTGCCGCGCTCATGCGAACGCCGTGTAGAGTCGCGTCAAGGTGCGCGCCGGTTCTATTCCCCGCAATGCCTTCGCCAGAAAGGCTGGCAAGCTTAGGTCTCTAGGATAATCGAGCAGGAGGGGCGGGCCGCGTGGCTCGCCCCTTTTTCCGTTCGCCGCCCTTTGGTTGCACTTCTTCACGAATCCGGTTTTGGATGCGCCATGACGGGACCAGATTTCAGTTACGAGCAGGCGCTTATCGCGCAAGGGGTTACGGGTATTGCCGGAACCGACGAAGTTGGACGTGGCCCCTTGGCCGGGCCGGTCGTTGCAGCGGCCGTCATTTTAGATCCGAGCAACATTCCCATGGGGTTGAATGACTCCAAAAAACTGAGCGCAAAGAAACGGGACGTCCTGTTCGACCAAATCATGTCCAGCGCGCGCTTTTGTATTGCCGAGGCCAGTGTGGAAGAAGTCGACGCCCTGAATATATACCACGCTTCGCATCTGGCGATGTGCCGCGCTGTAGAAGGGTTGGGAACGGTGGGCCATGTATTGGTCGATGGAAACAAGATTCCACGCGATATGCAGCTGCCCGCGACCGCGATCGTGAAAGGCGACGGCAAGTCACAGTCAATTGCTGCCGCGTCGATACTGGCAAAAGTGACGCGCGACAGACACATGGATGCACTTGCGCAACAATACCCCGGCTACGGATGGGACAAAAATGCCGGATACCCGACCAAGGGCCACATTTCTGCCCTAATTGAACTTGGTGTCACCCCACATCATAGACGTAGCTTCAAACCGGTACACAATATCTTGTGTCATCTATAATTTTCAACTCATTGAAATATAAAGATTTTGACAGCGAATCAGCTTTGACTCATCCTTAGCGCAACACAGCGAACAAGCACGACAACGTGCACCAGCTTGGGGCAGACGATGGGAAAAATGACTAAGGTGATGCATGAAGCATTACCGCTGAACACGATTTTAGACGGCGATTGCATCGAGGCGATGAACAGTCTTCCAGAGGCTTCCATCGACCTGATCTTTGCAGACCCGCCTTATAACCTGCAATTGCGCGGCGACTTGCATCGGCCCGACAACTCCAAAGTTGACGCGGTAGACGACGCTTGGGACCAGTTTGCATCTTTCCGCAAATACGACGAATTCACCCAAGCCTGGCTCAAAGCGGCAAAGCGTTTGCTGAAGCCCAATGGTGCGATCTGGGTGATCGGCTCCTATCACAACATCTTCCGTGTCGGCACCGAATTGCAGAACCAAGGGTTCTGGATGCTCAACGACGTCGTATGGCGCAAATCAAACCCGATGCCCAATTTTCGCGGCAAGCGTTTGACCAACGCACACGAGACCCTGATCTGGGCGTCGAAGACGGAAAGCTCCAAATACACCTTCAACTACGAGGCGCTGAAAGCACTGAACGAAGGGACGCAAATGCGATCCGACTGGGTGCTGCCCATCTGTACCGGACATGAGCGTCTGAAAAATGATGCGGGCGATAAAGCTCACCCAACGCAAAAGCCCGAAAGCTTGCTGCACAGGGTGCTGGTTGCGACGACAAATCCCGGAGACGTTGTGCTGGATCCGTTTTTCGGCACAGGTACGACAGGTGCGGTCGCCAAGAAACTAGGTCGTGACTTCATCGGAATCGAACGCGAAGCTGCGTATCGCGAAGTCGCCGAAAAGCGTCTGAAGAATGTGCGCAAGTTTGATCGCACGTCCTTGGAGGTTACCCAATCCAAACGCGCTGAGCCTCGTGTACCCTTTGGCCAATTGGTCGAACGCGGAATGCTCACGCCCGGCGAGGAGCTCTGGAGCCTCAACGGTCGCCACAAAGCCAAAGTCCGCGCAGACGGCACGCTGATTGGCGATGATGTCAAAGGCTCTATCCACCAAGTGGGTGCCGCGTTGGAAGGCGCGCCAAGCTGCAACGGTTGGACATATTGGACATTCAAGCGCGATGGCAAGAAGGTCCCTATTGACCTTTTGCGCCAGCAAATCCGCGCAGAGATGAACTGAGCCCTAAGAAATTCAAAGTTACCGCCTGTGCCTGCGGCAATCCGCGGCACATAACTGCCCCGCCCTGACCCAAGGTGCGGGGCATTTTTTTCACGCTTTTTCACGGTTTGAGAGGCTGGCCACATGGATCAGTAATAGCTAACCTGCCGATTAATTGTTTCTTAGTTAATTAGTCAGAACGGCCCGCGCATGTCCGATCTAGAGAAAATGGAAACGGAACTGGGCCAGCTGACACAGCAGCTGGCGAGTTTCTTGTCACTGCCTCCAACCGAACGCAGCACACCCGGATTCGCCAAAATATGGCGCCCGATCTCGCGGTATAGGGTGCAGCTACGATCTGCTTTGCAAAATAGTGGCTCCGTTCTGTCTGACCCGCGGCATCGCGATAGCAAACGCTCCGAGATCGAGCAGCGCATAAGCTACAACGCGGCACATATGCGATTGCGCCTGTGGCCACGGATCGAAGATCTCGTCAACAAACAGGTCACGCCTGTTCGCCAAGAGCTGATGCCGCAACCATCAGATTATATGGAGGGCGCGCATAACCGTTACGTCAACCATCTGTATTCCGCGCTGCACACTCTGGCCTTGCCATCGGCAGAGGCGATGATGAACCTGCTGTCTGACGCGCATCCCGATATCGCACTGCCCGCCACCCATTTCGAAGCGTTGATGCACGCGGCTTATCGGATTTGTCTCGCGCAGGGGCGGGATCGCCCGCCCCGTTTCCTTGACGTTGGCTGTGGTGGTGGAACCAAGATTTGGGCCGCGCTGCCATTCTTTCCTGAGTCCCATGGCATCGAGAACAACCCTACGCAGGTGCGTGTTGGCGCGGCAGCGATGGCTCGGTTGAACGTGCCAGAGAACTGCATCATGGAAGCCGACGCGCGTCGCTTTGATGACTACGCAAACTACGATGTGATCTATTTCTACCGCCCGCTTAAGGACCCTGATGGGTTGAAAGAAATGGAAGATCAGATCATGGCGCAGGCCCGCCCTGGGACGATCCTTATTGCACCTTATCTTGGCTTCTCAGCCGAGCAGAACGACATGCGATGCTCCAAAATCGCGCCGTCCGTTTATATTGCGGGGGTCGCACCTTATCAGGTCGAAGCCCTTCGCGCGCGAGCTGAAATGATCGGGACAGAGGCTCCCGGACATGACAGCGCTTCGGACGCGGCATTGGGATACTGGCGGTCGATCGTCGAAGCCTCCCGCCGCAATGGTTATGCGCTGTAGGCCAACACCGTCTTTTATCTTGGCATCGGGTTGGTTGCTGCCTTGTAGGGCCCCCAGTCCGTGATTTCAGGGTAATACATCGCCCGCCACTTGCGTACTCTTGGGTTCATGATGCGGCGGTACACCGGTGGCACCATCGCTGCTATCGTCATCACCGAATAGCCATATGGCAGCTGGGGGGCGTCTTCTTCTGTGTAATTCTGCAAAAGCGGGAAGCGGCGGTCAGGCTTATAATGATGGTCCGAATGGCGCTGTAAATTGATCAGAAGCCAGTTGGATGCCTTATGCGCCGCGTTCCACGAATGGCGGGGTTGGACATGCTCGTACTTACCATCGCCCAAATGTTTCCGCGTCAGGCCATAATGCTCAATGTAGTTCACGAGTTCCAGCTGCCAGATTGCGACATAGGCTTGGAAGATGAACAGGCCAAGCCCGGCCCAACCGCCAATTAAATATGCCAGTAGCAACATGCCCGCCTGCAACGCGGCGTATCGGTAGAACGGGTTTGAAAGATCGGAGGCAGGCAAATTTTTGCGGGCCAGCATCGCCTTTTCTGCGCCGAAAGCCGAGATGAAGCACGCGCGAAGGACGCGGGGGAAGAACCGGTGGAAACCTTCATTATATCGCGCAGTCACGGGGTCTTTTGGGGTCGCCACATACCGGTGATGAACAAGCAGGTGTTCGGATCTGAAGTGGGAATAAAGAACTGACGCCAGCAGCAGATCGCCAAACCAGCGCTCCAGCTTGTTCCTCTGGTGCATCAGCTCATGGCTGTAGTTGATCCCTATAGTGCCGGAAATCACGCCAACGCCGAAAAACAGGGCGATTTGCTCCCCGCCTGACAGATGGCTTGCGCGGGTGGCATAGGCAATCAGCCCGAAGATCAAGACAAACTGGAGAGGAAACCAGATCAGTGTGATGACGCGATACCAAAACAGGTCATCGTCCGTGGTTTCCAGGTCAGCATTGTCGAGGTTCAGGCCTATGATCGCATCCAGAACGGAAAACATCCCCCAGCCGTAAAGCGGAAGCAGCGCCAGCCACCATCCACCTTGCGAGGCACCAATTAATGCCAAAGGGATCATAAGCAGCGATAGCCAGAATGGCACAGCAGCACTGAATTTCGAGACTTCGCTACTCGTAAGAGTCGTCATGATGCACCTTTTCCAGCTTTGGCTTTTTTCAAGCAGAGCTTACCGCGTAGAGATGCAGCACTCAATTCTACTCAAAGCGGTGTTTCGCCGCGTCAAAGACCTTCCGCATGACCGTCGGAAGGTCTGAAGGTCTGAAGCTTTGATGGGGGATAAACTCGCCTAATTCAGGCTCTAAATCTGCCTCGGCGACCATAACGTTCAGGACCAGGTGGAAATGGGTGAAGGTGTGGCGCACCTCCATGCCTGCAGGTTGCCAGTCCGCAGAAACAGGCGGGGCTGGGATCGGATCTTCTGCCCAGTCGGACCCGGGCCAGCCTAGCATGCCGCCCAATAGGCCTTTGTCGGGACGTGTTTCCAAAAGCCACGCCCCGTCAGAGTTGCGTAAAACGTAGGCAATGCCACGTCGCGTAGGTTTCGCTTTCTTTGGCAACTTGCGTGGTAACTCCGACGCAATGCCTTTCTCGCGACCTTCGCACGCATCCAGCCAAGGGCATATTCCGCAAGCAGGACTCTTGGGTGTGCAAATGGTTGCGCCAAGGTCCATCACGGCTTGCGCATAATCTCCAGCCCGTTTCTGCGGTGTTAGAGCCTGCGCCAATGTCATCAATTCAGGCTTGGACGTGGGAAGGGGCGCTTCAACGGCGTGGATGCGCGACATCACACGTTCCACATTTCCGTCCAGGACGGTTTCAGGCAGATCGAATGCAATCGCTGAGATCGCCGCCGAGGTATAAGGCCCGATACCTGGCAACGCCTGCAGGCTGTCGCGATCATTTGGAAACACTCCACCATGCTCATCCGTGACCACTCGGGCGCATTTCAACAAATTGCGCGCGCGGGCGTAATATCCAAGTCCAGCCCATGCGGCCATCACCTCGGCGTCGTCCGCCTCTGCAAGATCCCGAACGGTTGGCCACAATGCGGTAAACTTCAGGAAGTAGTCTTTGACCGCAGCAACAGTGGTTTGCTGAAGCATCACTTCGCTGAGCCAGATGCGATAGGGGTCAGGCTTGATGCCCGATGCGCGGTCTTGTGGCGAAACGCGCCACGGCAATTGTCGCGCATGCCGGTCATACCAGCTTAGCAGCGCGTCGGAAGAGGCAGTCTCACGCAAAGTTTATACCCAGTTCATGTCGCTTTTGTCTGACACCGGCAGGGCGAGACGTTAGATTACCTGCGCAACCTAAGGCAAAAATTGTGACTCGCAAGCAGACCCCGTATTTCGCAACCAATGCGACCGGCTCCACTAAGGCCAACCGCCCGACCTACCGTCGGCGCGGGTCGAAGGGTTTCGCGGCGATGTCAGGGTTCGTGGACGGGCAAATTCGAAAAGCTGGTGAAAAGCGCGGCTTTGCTGTCATGCGCCTTCTGACCCACTGGAATGAAATCGTGGGCGAGGATACCGCCCGCATGGCGCATCCCGTTGATGTTGGTTACGGGCGGGAAGGATTTGGCGCGACTTTGACGGTTCTTTGCAACGGCTCAAATGCGCCGCTTGTACAGCAGATGCTGCCTCAGATCCGCGAAAAGGTGAATGCATGTTACGGGTATTCCGCCATAAGCCGTGTACGCGTGACGCAGACCGCACCGGTTGGCTTTAGCGAAGGTCAAATGGCGTTTCAGTCAGCCCCTTCTACCAAGCCCGCGCCGCCACCCCACGTGATATCCGCCAGCAAAGAGCTAGCTAGCAATGTAGAAAGCGATGGCTTGCGCCACGCCTTGGAACGACTGGGTCAAAATGTTATGGCCCGTAAAAAAAACACCTGAGAAGGAATTCAAGCAGATGAACCGCAACATTCTGATCGCCATAGTCGGCGTCCTAGCTATTGGGCTTGGCGCCTTCGTGCTGACCGGCAATTCGCCAGAGCCTGTGACACCATTAAATGCACAAACTGCCGAGATGAGCGAAGTCGACACCTCCGGCGTTATTGACATGTCGATGGGTTCAGATGATGCGCCAGTTACCTTGATCGAGTACGCTTCTTTCACCTGCCCGCACTGCGCAACATTTCATACGAATGTCTTTAAGCAGCTGAAGAAAGATTACATTGATACCGGCAAGGTAAAATTCGTGTTCCGCGAGGTCTATTTCGACCGGTACGGCCTTTGGGCTGGTATGGTCGCACGCTGTGGTGGCGGTATGCGGTATTTTGGGATTACGGACCTGATCTTCGAGAACCAGCGCGAATGGGCGCAGGGCGAACCGGCACAAATCGCGGGCAACCTTCGCAAGTTCGGCAAGCAAGCGGGCCTAGACGACGCGACGCTTGATGCCTGCATGACGGATGGTGACAAAGCCGCTGCAATGACAGCGTTTTACCAGAAAAACGCAGAAGCGGATGGCATACGTTCCACGCCATCGTTGGTGATCAATGGCACGACTCATTCGAACATGAGCTACGACGATTTGAAGAAGCTGCTCGACGCAGAACTCTAAACCTCAGAACAGATTGGTCAGCGCCACATCAAGCGCTGACCAATCGTTGATTTCCAACCGCACCGGTACCGACAAAACCTTGGCCCTGAATTCATCAGGGAGGCGAGTGGCGTCTTTCTCTGTCGTGACCAGTTGCGCCCCCAAAAGCATCGCCTCGTTTTCAAGCCGCAACATCAACGATTGTGACAGCGGCTGGTGATCCTCCAGCGCCTCGGATTTGACGATCTCGGCACCTAGATCCTTCACAGTTGCGAAGAACTTTTGCGGGTGGCCGATCCCAGCAAATGCCAAGACACGGCTTCCCTGCCAGTCCATGCCTGTTTGAAGCGGCACCAAGCGTCCAGTCAGATGCGGGCAGGGGGGCTGGCTCCATGTTGCCAAAAAATGGCTTTGGGCCTTCTCAGGCCCGATCGAGAGCAACAGGTCAGCACGGGAAAGTCCTGTCACCACAGGCTCGCGCAGCGGTCCTGCTGGTAGCACTTTTCCGTTCCCGAACCCTCGCGCGGCGTCGACGACAACCAGAGACAGGTCTTTGTGCAGGCTCGGGTTCTGAAACCCGTCATCAAGGATGATCACATCGGCACCGCTTTGCAGTGCAAGTTGCGCGCCTTCCGCACGGTCGTGCGAGACCCATGTAGGGGCGAAGGCAGCCAGCAGCAAAGGCTCGTCCCCGACCATGGCTGCATCATGAGTGCGTTCGTCGACCTGCACGACATGACCAATGGTGCCGCCATATCCACGCGACACGATGTGCGGGTTATGGCCCATGCCCTGAAGCCGTTGGACAAGTGCGATGACCGTAGGGGTTTTCCCAGTCCCGCCTGCATTTATATTGCCTACGCAGATCACTGGAACACCCAGTTTCACGGGTGAACCCTTGGCCAGCCGCCGTGCAGTTCCGGCTGCATAGATTGCGCCTAAGGGTGTCAAAAGCGTCGATAGCAACCCGGGCGGACGATGCCAGAAGCGGGGCGGCTGCATCAGCCTTGCTCCAAGGCGCGATCAAGAGCAGCGTTGATCTCGACAAAGGCGGCCTCTGCGGCTTGGGCGCCTTGGCTACTAATCTCCCAAGCAGCATGTGCCATTTCGGCCGAGCGGTGCGGCTCCAGCAACTCGATTACGGCGGCACCAAGGCTTCGGGCTTCGGTAACTTGCCGCGCACCCCCTGCCTCATCTAGGCGGTCATAAACTTCTTTTGCGTTCGCTACATGGGGTCCGTGCAGAATTGCGGATCCAAGCGCGGCAGGCTCATACGGGTTGTGGCCCCCAATTTCGACCAGTGACCCACCAAGGAAGGTAAGTGGCGCGATGCGATACCAGAGCCCCATCTCTCCCAAGGTGTCAGCGATGTAGATGTCGACGACGGCGTCAGGTTGCGCCCCCTCGGACCGTAGCGCCACGCGCCATCCTGCTTTACGCAGGTTTTCGGCAATGTCCGACCCCCGTTCGGGGTGTCGGGGCGCGATAATCAAAAGCAGGCGTGGCGCGGCGCGACGCGCAATTCGTTGCGCCTCTGCGGCGATCTGGTCCTCACCCGGATGGGTGGAGGCGGCAAGCCAGACGGGGCGCGTTTCCAATGCCGTTGAAATCGCGGCCCGTTCCGGCTCATCATGGGGCAGCGCGCCGCTGCTCTCTTTGAGGGAGCCATTGATGCGAACGCGTTTGCTTGGCGCGCCAAGGCGAAGCAGATGCTTGGCTGAAACCCGGTCCTGCGCGAGAAAGAGGTCGAACTTACCAAGCAGCACACTGGCTGCCCCGCGCACCCACAGCCACTTTTTGTAAGAGTCGTGCGATATGCGGGTGTTCAACGAGATCATTTCGATCCCACGTTCGTGCGTCTCATGGATCAAAGCGGGCCATAGCTCGCTCTCGGTCCAGATGGCCACGTCTGGCTTCCAATGATCTAAAAACGCCTGAACGAAGGGGCGCGTATCCAACGGTACAAACTGGTGAATGGTTTGATCGGGGAGACGCGCTTCCAGAAGATCCGCAGAGCTGCGCGTGCCGGTTGTGATCAGCACATTAAGGTCAGGGCGTTCATCAATCAGCGACTCGATCAGATCCAGTAGCGAAAGCGACTCTCCCACGGAAGCCGCGTGGAACCAGACCAACTCCCCGCGCGGGCGCGGCTGGGAGGCAATACCGCGCCGCTCGTCAATGCGGTCTGGGTCTTCTTTCCCGTCGGCCAAACGGGAGGCCAACTTGCGATTTGCGAGCGGGACCATCCAGCGAGAGGCCGTCAGGTAAAGAGCCAAAATGGGGGAAAACGCCATAATAGGACGCGGATGTCGGCTTAGTTGCCGAGTTCCTCGGTTGACGAGGCTTCAGTCTCTTCATCACGCAGTCGATGAATGTGGGCGATGAAGTAACGCATATGTGCATTATCCACGGTGCGATGCGCCTCTGACTTCCAAGCGTCATAGGCACTGGCATAGTCGGGATACATGCCAACCATATGAATGTCGTTGACGTCTTTGAATGCGTTTTTGGTCGGGTCAACAAGTTCGCCGCCAAAGACGAGGTGTAAGCGTTGGGTCATAAACTGGCTCCGGTAGTTCTGTTGTTTGCGGCGACAATACGCGATGGAGTACCCCTGCAACAGGGGCTTATTAGAACTCTGGCTGGCGGATTTTGGCTTGCAAAGCCTTGTGCAGGTTTGGCCCTGCGGCATGACACCCTTTGGTTTTTGGGTGCGGGCTGTTGAACATCAACGGGCTATCATGGCGGTCGGTGACAATCCCGCCAGCTTTGCGCACGATCAAGTCGCCCGCCGCTATATCCCATTCCCAGCAATCGCGCAGTGTCAGCATTGCATCATAGCGGCCCTGAGCCACGAGACAGAGACGGTAGGCAAGAGACGGGCGGAATTTACGCTGGATATTCGGAACGCTACCAACCCAGTTATTTGGGTCCATGTTCGGTTTGGTTGCAAGCACTGTTGCCCCATCAACCACAGATTGACTGGAGGCAGCGATAGGCGCGCCATTCAAAGTGGCCGCGGAACTGTCGGTCGCCGCAAACAGCAGGTCCATCATGGGCACATAGACAACTGCTGTGGTAATGCGACCGTTTTCAGAAATGGCGAGGGAGTGGGAAAAATGCCGTTCACCCGCAATAAACGCGCGAGTGCCGTCGATAGGATCAACAATAAAGACCCGATCATGCGACAGACGGGCCTCGTCATCTTCGGTTTCCTCGGAAAGCCAGCCATACGTCGCTCGCGCCGCAAGCAGGTCGGTTCGAAGCATGGTATCAATTTCTAGGTCGGCCTCGGTCACCGGACCGGCGTTGCCGTCCTTATGCCAGACCTCTGGATCGGCTTGGAAATAGGTCCGTGCAATGTCACCGCTGGCGTGCGCCGCGTCGATCAACAGCTTAAGGTCTTCAGTCGCCTGCAAGAGTAAGCCCCTCGACCAGAAGGCTAGGCACAACGCGGGACAGATGGGTCCGCGCATCGTTCGCAGGCTGAATCCCAACAAGCATGTCCAGAAGGTTGCCGGCCACAGTACATTCGTTGATCGCGTATTGCGGCTCCCCATTCTCAACCCA
Source organism: Litoreibacter janthinus (assembly GCF_900111945.1). NCBI lineage: Bacteria > Pseudomonadati > Pseudomonadota > Alphaproteobacteria > Rhodobacterales > Roseobacteraceae > Litoreibacter > Litoreibacter janthinus. The sequence goes on from NZ_FOYO01000001.1 coordinate 743,773, forward strand.
AATACCTGAGGCTCCACGTGAATAGTCGCCGGTGTTCGGGTTAATCGTGGAGCCGATCATAGAGGTGATCCAAAGCCCTGTGCCCATCTCGCGCATCAGGTCCTGCAAGCTGCGATCACCTTGGGTTAATGCGATATTGGTCACCGTTGGGCTAGGCGGACCCGACGTTCCACGCGAGGCGGATGCAGTCGGCGACATGCCAAGTTTTCGCGCATTTGCAAGATCAAGCGTCCAACCCTGCAACACACCATCACGCACGATGTCGCGCGGCACTGTCGCAAGCCCCTCGCCATCAAATGGTTTCGAGCCAGATATGCGTGGGCGATGGGGGTTCTCCGTTATCGACAGTGATTTAGGCAGAATCTGTGCCCCAAGTTTGTCCATCAGCCAAGACGATCCGCGCGCAATCATTGCGCCGTTTGAGGCCACCAGAAGGTGGCCAATAAGCGATGATGCGATACGTTCGTCAAAAATGACCGGATAAGCTCCGGTTTTCGGACGGCGTGCGCCCGCACGGGCCATTGTGCGCTCTGCCGCAATCCGCCCAACATCCTCTGGGCTTATTAGATCGCCTTGGAACGCGCGGCTTTCTCCGTAGTGGTCCCGTTCCATCCCGTTGCCTTCACCAGTGATGGCAACGCAAGACAGGCTGCGCCCAGTGCGCTTGTAGCCGCCGGAAAACCCGTTGGAAGTCGCAAGATGGATGCGACGTTGGCCATAACCGGCAGAGGCTGACTGAACCTGACTGATGCCCTGATGAGCCAGTGCGGCGGCCTCCGCGCGTTTGGCGTCGTCTTCAAGCTCTGCTGCGGCAGGTTCAGGCGTCGCGTCATATAACTCAAGGCTGTCGCTGTTCCATCCGCTGGCCAACTGAGTGGGGTCTGCAAGTCCGATGTATGGATCTTCGGGCGCCTCTTGTGCCATGGCCGCGGCGCGTTCCGCCATCGTTGTCAGCGTTGCGTCGTCAAAAAGCGATGATGAGACAATGGCCTGCTTTTGCCCGATCATAACCCGCAGGCCGATTTCGACCCCTTCTGACCGCTCCGCATGCTCCAGTTTGCCGCCGAGCACATCAATCGAAACAGATGTCCCGTCAATAGCGATAGCGTCTGCACTTTCGGCGCCAGCTTTGCGAGCGGCGTTCAGCATGCGGTCGGTCAGGGCCGACAGGTCTTGGGACATTGGGAAGCTCCAGCTTGGTCTGGGTTTGGAGGTAGTCCTAAGCACCGCTGCTTGCAAGGCGGCTGCGACAAGGATGGCTTGCAACTCCTCCCTTGGGCGGGTCAGATAGTGCGAAAGTGATGGAGGATGTCATGGTTGATCTCACTGGAAAAACTGCGCTGATCACAGGTGCAAGCCGTGGTATCGGCGCAGACACGGCGCGCGTTATGGCCAAGGCAGGTGCGAATGTGGTGCTTCTGGCGCGCAGTGCGGACGATCTGAAAGCCTTGGCGGCGGAGATCGGAGAGAAGGCGATTGCCTGTCCAACCAACGTCGCGAGTTTCGAAGAATGGGTAAGCGCCGTCTCCGTCGCGATGGATAAAACGGGGCGGGTTGACGTCTTGGTCAACAACGCTGGCCTCATCGATCCAATCGGGCGCTTGGAAGACACCGATCCAGAAGAATGGGGCCGCCTGATCGATGTGAATCTAAAAGGTGTCTATTATGGCGTGAAAGCTGTTCTGCCCGCCATGTTGAAGCAAGGCGCTGGGACTATTCTGAACATCAGCTCCGGCGCAGCGCACAACCCGCTGGAAGGGTGGAGCGCTTACTGTTCTTCCAAAGCAGGAGCCGCGATGTTGACCCGCTGTATCCACAAGGAGCACGGTGACGCGGGGTTGCGTGTCATGGGACTGTCGCCTGGAACGGTTGCCACCGAAATGCAGGTGAAGATCAAAGCCAGCGGCATCAATCCGGTGAGCGAGCTTGATCCATCGGTCCATATTCCTGCCGATTGGCCCGCCAAGGCGCTGCTTTGGATGTGCGGCCCTGACGCAGACGACTATCTTGGAGAGGAAATCTCGTTGCGAGAGGACAGCATTCGCGCCCGCGTGGGTCTCGGAGAATGATCGAAGTGACCAAGGGCGACGCCATTTGGGTGATCAAGATCAACAGGCCGGAAAAGGCGAATTCTCTGACACGTCGGATGCTCAAAGATTTGGCCCTTGCTGTGGAATCTGCGGCTGGCGAGGTGCAGGCCATCATTCTGACCGGCGAAGGCACAGTGTTCAGCGCAGGCGCAGATCTAGAGGCCGCGAAGGCCGGGCTGGCGGTCGATCCGATCTGGGAACGCCTCTCGCGCGCGATTGCCGATTTCCCGGGTCTAAGTATCGCGGCCCTGAATGGCACATTGGCGGGGGGCGCTATGGGCATGGCGCTTGCGTGTGATCTGCGTATCTGCGTGCCCACAGCTAAGTTCTTTTATCCAGTGATGAAGCTGGGTTTCCTTCCGCAACCATCTGACCCGCCGCGTCTAGTTGCTTTGGTTGGACCAGCGCGGGCGAAGATGATCCTGATGGCTGGACAGAAAGTCGAAGCAAATGAGGCGCTGCAATGGGGTCTGGTGGACCGTATCGTGGACGGCGATGATCTGCTCGACACGGCTAAGGAACTTGCGTCGGATGTCATTTCAGCCTCGCCAGAGCATGCCTCTGCCATCAAAACTATGCTGACTAGCCCTTCCTGAGCTTGCGTGCTCCGGGCCGAGCGCCGGGTGTCTTTGAATGAAAGTCGGGCGGTCGTTTGCAACCCAGTCGACAAATTTTTTCAACCTCGGGTGTGCGCGTAAAGCGTCTGGCGTGTTGTAGCTGCGTGCAAGGTCTGCCTCTGACAGGGTGGCGTGGATTTCGTTATGGCAAATCTGGTGGAGCAACGCGACTGGCCCACCTTTTCCACCTTTCAGCTTCGGAATCAGGTGATGCAAACTCTGCTTTGCGTCAGGCGGAATAGGCCGACGGCATAAAGGGCATGTCGGATGCTCCTGCGCCATAGGGCTTCCTTTGCTTGTTGTGTCCGATTAGAGGTTACCAAATCATTTAGATCGACCAAGGGCGTGCGCCATGGAAAACAATCCGATTGTTCAAAAAATGCTCGGCTACGGCGAGCAAGGCTTGGAGTTGGCTCTGGGCTGGCTCACAAGCCCCGCAGCATGGTCGCAGTTCGCGCTGTTGGTGGCTGCGTTCGGACTGGCGTGGTACTTGAACCGCCGCCTGAGCAAGACGCTAACCAATCTGCTAACGCCCGCCGCAGAGGCAGGAGGTTTGGTAGCTACAGCTCGGCGCTTCGTGCTAAGATTTCTTCCGTTGCTGCTGCCTTTACTGGCCTATGCCCTGACAGCGGTCGGCGAACAGGTTGTGCGCTCGCTGTTCGATAGTGGTGCGGTCATCGCGTTCGGCAAACGGGTTTTCCTGTTCCTCGCGGCACGCAGTTTGGTCCAGCAGATCATAACCGACCCGTTCCTGAAGCTTCTGGGCAAGTTCATTCTGATCCCAATCGCCGCGCTGTACGCGCTGGGCCTTTGGGACACCGCGACTGTCGCACTGACAGAGTTCAGAGTCGGCGTCGGTAATATATCGTTCTCTCTTATGTCACTGGTGCGCGGTGTGATCGCGGGGGCTTTGCTGTTCTGGCTAGGGCGGTGGTCCAACGACCAAAGCGCCGCGATGATCAGCAAGCAGGAAGAACTGCGTCCGGCGACGCGTCAGTTGGCCGTCAAAACCGTCGAGATCATCATTTTCGGCGCTGCGTTCTTGCTGTTGATGAACATCATGGGCATCAGCCTCGGAAGCCTTGCGGTGCTCGGTGGTGCCATCGGTGTTGGTCTTGGTTTCGGCCTTCAGAAAATTGCATCCAACTTTATCTCGGGCGTCATTTTGCTTTTGGAAGGCCAAGCCACCGTTGGTGACTTCGTCGAACTGGACGGAGGCGAAGCCGGAACAATCGTGAAGATGACAGCACGGGCGATTATTCTGGAAACCTACGATGGCCGCTGGATCGTTGTGCCAAACGAAGACTTTATTGTTACGCGGGTCACCAACTACTCGGATCAAGGCTCGGCGAACCGGTATGAAGCAGAGTTTTCCGTATCCTATGACACTGACATAAACACTGTGCCCGCAATTGTTGAAGCCGCAGTTCAGGCGCATCCTGATGTGCTGTTGGAGCCTTACCCCGCAGACTGCGAGTTGCGTGGATTTGGCGACAGTGGGATAGATTTCGCGGTGGAGTTCTGGGTAAACGGTATTGACGACGGTCGGCACAAATACACTTCCGACGTGCTGTTCCGCATTTGGAATGCCCTGCGCGACAACGGCATTCAGATTCCGTATCCGCACCGCGTTGTCGAATTCAAAGGCGAGTTTCCAAAGTGAGGGATGCCCTTGTCATCGGAGCGGGCCCTGCCGGTCTGATGGCGGCGGAAGCACTGGCCGATGCCGGATTGTCCGTCACGGTGGCGGAACAAAAGCCGTCGGTCGGGCGAAAGTTCCTGATGGCGGGAAAGTCCGGTCTGAATTTGACAAAGGATGAATCCGAAGATGCATTCTTGAACGCTTATAATGCGGATTGGCTTTTGCCTGCATTGCAGGAGTTCGGTCCGGTCGAGGTCATGGCGTGGGCGGAGGACTTGGGACAATCGATCTTCACAGGAACAAGCGGGCGGGTTTTCCCAAAAACGATGAAGGCATCGCCCTTATTGCGGGCCTGGCTGTCGCGACTGGCATCCAAAGCGGTAGTCATTGAAACGCGCTGGCGTTGGACAGGGTGGCGTGGGGATGCAACGGTGTTCCAGACTCCTGACGGCGAAACGGAACTTGAGCCCGCTGTTACCGTGCTTGCGATGGGCGGTGCGTCATGGCGCAGGCTTGGCTCTGACGGGGAATGGGCCAAACAGTTTAAGTCCGAGGAGATTAGCCAGTTCAAGCCCGCGAATATGGGATTTGTTGTTGAGTGGTCAGATCACATGGCTGCCCACTTGGGCGCCCCTTTGAAGAACATCGCACTTGGCGCAGATGGGGCCAAAATCCGAGGCGAGGCCGTGATCTCGTCCAAAGGGATAGAAGGCGGCGGCATTTATGCGGTGTCGGCGGCAGCGCGCGACGGGGCCGCATTGACCATCGATCTGTTGCCCGATTTGACCGTTGAAGAGGTTGAAAAACGTCTTCGCCGCAGGCGTGGGAAAGACAGCTTGTCAAACCACATGCGGAAAAATCTGAAGCTGGAGCCCGTGAAGCTGGCCTTGTTGCAGGAATTTGCGCGGCCACTTCCAGAACGCTCGGGCGAACTGGCTGCATTGGTCAAATCGCTACCCCTGCCGCACAAGGGCCCCCGCCCCATGGACGAAGCCATATCTACCGCTGGCGGGCTTTCGGTCATTGCTTTGGATAAGAACCTAATGCTCCGCACGCGCCCGGGCGTTTTCGCTGCGGGGGAAATGTTGGATTGGGAAGCCCCGACTGGCGGCTACCTGATCACCGGTTGCCTCGCGACGGGCCGTTGGGCAGGCATAATGGCCGCACGTTATGCCGCGCGACCAGTTAGGTCATAATCAATCCGCACGCGCCGCTTTATAGGCAGGCCGCTCGTGCATGGTTTTGAGGTATTCCTTTAAACGTGGCTCGGAAATCCCGAATTTCGCGCCTATCGCCCAGTCAAGGCAATGCGCAAGCAAGATGTCGGCTATTGTGAACTCTTCACCCATCAAGAACGGCCCATCACCCATTTGCGCCACCAACGCGGCTTGAGAGCGAGCGAATTCCCACTTCAGCGCCTCTTTGACCTCGGGCACACGCTTTTCTTCTGGCAGCACAAAGCTGTGCCGCGCGGCGGTCCAAAGCGCGCCGTCAAATTCATCGAGGATCATATGTGTGAACCCGTCCTGGCGCGCGCGTCCCAGTGTGCCCGCCTTAAGTGTCAGCCCGTTATGCTTGTCTGCCAGATAGGTCATGATCGCCACGCTGTCGGTAAGCACCGCGCCGTCAACGATCAGTGCAGGCACTTTGCCCGACGGGTTATGCTCTTTCACCTCGTCAGAGCGCGGGGCAGCAGGCAGTTGCGTATAGGGGAGGCCAAGCTCTTCGAGGGCCCACTTGACCCGCAGCGTGCGGGTTTGGGTCAAACCAATCAGTGTGTACATGACAGTTCCTTATCTGCGGTTCATCATTGCGAGACGGATTAAAGCACGCTCCATCAGCGCCATTTGAGGGGCCGTGCTAGCAGATCGGAGCTGCAAGTCCGTATCGGTCAGCAGCCTGAGTGCTGTTTCGAGCTTGTAAGTACCCCAAGCGCGCGCCTGTCGTAGCATCCGGTCTTTGCGCTTGTACGGCACCGGAGGGCGGGCGCGGGCGATTCCGGCGTCCGGCCCCTTGGGGTCGCTGGCTGCAAGGTGTAATTTGCGAAAGTGTTGAGTCGCACCGATGCATAGGCGCACAGCTGCAACGCCTTGCGCTTCCAGTTTTGCCAAGATCGGCCCAATCTCCTGAAAGCGGCCTTCTGCAACAATGTCGAGCGCATCATCAAGGGCCGCTTCGGAGGTTGCGGGCGCACAATTGGAGACATCTTCTGACGTTACGGGGCTCGAATCGCCGTATTTATAGAGCGACAGCTTCTCGACTGTTTGACGAAAATCGCCGGGCTCAAGCACACGGCCGAGATCCATCAGATCGCCCATAACATCCGGTGGGATGTCCGTGACGCCAGCTTTGCGCAGTTCGGCCTCAATCTCATCGCGTCCGGGCGGGTCGGCGTAGATAGCGGCGGAAAAGGCATTGTTGTGGCCTTCGAACATCTTCCGCAAAGCGGACCGCGGCGTGAGCTGGCCGCAAGTCACAAGGATCGTAGCGTCGCCCTGCTTCCAATCCTTGAGGGCGGCCTCGATGGCTTTGGCGACAGTGTCAGTGGCGTCTTCTACGAATGCCACCCGCGCGCCGGGGAAGAAACCTTGCGCCTTGATGGCATCCATCAGCATGGCAGGGTCTTTGCGCAGATCCGAAGACGCGATCCGCGTCAGACGCATTTCTTCTTCGCCCTGCGGGCCAACAAGGGCCGCGATAACCTCTTGACGGCGCATCGCAATACGCATGGCATCTGGGCCATAAATTAAAAGACCGGCGCGGGTCGGGTCAGGTTTGGCGAAAAAAGCGCGGGCGTCTTTCGGCGCGAGCTTCATCCTAGAACTTGCCGGAGTTTATCAGCAGGTCAGTCGTGATCTTGTCGGCCAATGCAGTCATCAGCCGCGAACGCGCATCGCGTTCTGCCGCCAAGGTCGAAACTGGCTGCGCCGAAGCAGAGTAAGCGGTGAACGTGTTAACTGTACCCTTATAGACCTGCGCACCTGTTCCAAGGTCACGTAACACGTAAACCGCTGTGCCCAGTAAGTTGTAGCGCGTGATGTCGTTGGAGCCTGAAATGGCCAGACCTTTTTCCTCTGTCGTGAGTGTCACAGTCATTCCATAGATTGGGGACTGAGCGCGCCCAAGTCTTTCCTCCAGCCGTGCGACCAGATCGAAGCTGTTCTTTGTTGTCGGTTCATCAACGATGATCGACCCGCGCAAACCGTTTGCGCTGCCGCCCGTGCCATAAACGGGCTCAAACCCGCAGGCCGCAAGGGCCGGCAAGGCAAGCAGCAGGAAACGACGGTTAAATGACGACATTGATGATCCGACCTGGCACAACGATGAGTTTCTTTGGCTCGCGACCTTCGAGAGCCTTGATGACAGCATCATGCGCCAGCGCCAGCTTTTCAACCTCTTCCTTAGTGGCCTCTGCCGCCACGTCGATTTCGCCTCGGCGTTTGCCATTGATCTGGATCGGCATTGTGATGGTGTCTTGGACCAACAACGCCTCGTCAGCGATGGGCCATGGGACATTGGCAATCAGGCCATCGCCGCCCAGGTGGGCCCAAATTTCCTCTGACAGGTGCGGTGTCATTGGCGACATTAGCTGCGCCAAGACCTTGACCGCTTTGCGTTTCGCGCCGGGGCCAGCCTTGGATTTGGAGATCGCATTGGCAAATTCATAAAGCTTTGCCACCGATTTGTTGAAGCCGAAGGTCTCGATACCAAGAGTGACTTCGTTGATGGCGATAGCGCTTGCGCGTTCCAAGTCTTGGTCTGTGTCGTCGCCGTCTTCAAGCTCGGCGGCCAATCGCCAGACGCGGCCAAGGAATTTCCAAGCGGCTTCCGCGCCGGAGGCCGTCCACTCTACATCCCGTTCGGGGGGGCTGTCGGACAGCACGAACCAACGCGCGGTATCCGCGCCGTATTGGTCGATGATATCGACAGGATCGACGACGTTCTTCTTGGATTTGGACATCTTCGCCGAAGGGATCACCTCGACAGCCTGGCCAGTTGCCCGAAGCGTGGCGTTCGCTTCGTCCACATCTTCTGGCAGGTGATAGACAGGCCGGTTGTTCTCATCCCGTGTTTGATAAATCGCATGCGTCACCATGCCTTGGGTGAAGAGTGCGTTAAATGGCTCCTCGCAGCCTTGAGGCAGATGCCCCGTCACCCGCATGGCGCGCGCAAAGAAGCGGGAATAGAGCAGGTGCAGGATCGCATGTTCAATCCCGCCGATATATTGGTCGACGTTCATCCAATAGGCTGCATCGTCGATATCGGTTGGCGTCTCAGCCCGTGGCGAGGTGAAGCGCGCGAAATACCAGGAACTGTCCACGAAGGTGTCCATGGTATCCGTTTCGCGCTTGGCGGCTTTACCACAAGACGGGCAAGGCGTGTCGCGCCATGTCGGGTGGCGGTCCAGCGGGTTGCCCGGAATGTCGAAGCTGACATCGTCGGGTAGCTCAACTGGCAGGTTTTCTTTCTTTTCGGGCACCACGCCACAATCGTCGCAATGAACGACAGGTATCGGGCAACCCCAATAGCGCTGACGGGACAGCCCCCAGTCACGCAGGCGATACTTGGTGACGCCTTCGCCCCAGCCAGCCTGCTCGGCGAAGTCGATGGTGGCGTTGATGGCCTCTTCGCCTGTCGCCACATCAAGACCCGCAAAGTGGTTGAGCCACTTCACCTTTTCGGTTTTCAGCGGCACGAAGGCGGCGTCTTCAACGGGTTTGGGGTCATCCAAAGCAAGGAAGGTATCGATCACCGGCAAATCATATTTGCGGCAGAAGTCCAAATCGCGCTGGTCATGGGCGGGGCAGGCAAAGATCGCGCCCGTGCCGTAGTCCATTAAAATGAAGTTCGCGACCCAAACCGGAAGCTCCCAGTCAGGGTTCAGCGGGTGCTTGACCTTAAGACCGGTGTCAAAACCCAGCTTTTCGCCGGTTTCCAGCGCTTCGGCTGTTGTGCCACCTTTGCGGCACTCCGCGATGAAAGCCGAGGCTTCGGGGTTGGACGCTTCCAACTCCTTTGCGAGCGGATGATCGGGTGAGATGCCGACGAAGCTGGCGCCCATCAATGTGTCGGGGCGGGTGGTGTAGACCTCAATCGGATCGCCGCCGTCTGTACGCTCAAACCCGAACTGCAAGCCGCGGGATTTGCCGATCCAGTTGGCCTGCATCAGCTTCACTTTGTCCGGCCAGTTGTCGAGGCCATCCAGCGCGCTCAATAATTCTTCAGACCAATCACTGATCTTGAAGAACCATTGCGTCAGCTCGCGACGTTCTACCGGAGCATCAGAGCGCCAACCCTTGCCATCAATCACCTGCTCGTTTGCCAGAACGGTCATGTCGACCGGGTCCCAGTTGACGGTCGCGTTCTTACGGTAGACGAGGCCCTTGTCCATCATGTCGAGGAACAAGGCCTGCTGTTGGCCATAGTATTCGGGGTCGCAGGTGGCAAATTCGCGGGTCCAGTCAATAGACAGGCCCAGCGGCTTCATCTGGTCACGCATGGCGGCGATGTTGCCGTAGGTCCATTCTTTGGGGTGGCCGCCGATTGCCATTGCGGCGTTTTCTGCGGGCATCCCGAAGGCATCCCAACCCATTGGATGCAATACGGAAAAGCCACAAGACGACTTATACCGCGCGATGACGTCGCCCATTGTATAATTGCGCACGTGCCCGATATGGATGCGACCCGACGGGTAGGGGAACATCTCTAGGACGTAGTATTTCTCGCGCGACTCGTCTCGGGTGGCGAGGAAAGTTTGAGCGTCATCCCAAGCTTTTTGCCATTTGGGTTCTACGGTGCGGGCGTTGTAGCGGGACATTTAGACTTCCTGAGATACGAAAAGCGCCGGGCGATGAGGCCCGGCGCATGTAATAGGGGTGCAGCTGGACTTGGTCCAGAGGCTAGAGCTTACCGTCTGCAATCCGAAGCTGGCGCGCGCGTGTCAGGATTGCATCCTCGACGGCGCGGGCCGTTTGGGTGGAGACTGCACTACCACCAGCCCCTTGCAGCGAAACGCGCAAGGATCGGGCATCAAGCGCGGGGTCTGTAATATATACAGTCGCGCGGTAAGCGCGGCCGCCGCCTTGGGGACGCCCATAGCCAAGCGCTATTGTGCCGGTGAACGGATCAGCAGCCTCAACAGGCATGAAGTTCAGCACATCCAGAGATGCTTTCCACAAATATTTGTTCACCTTCAGGGTGACATTGGGATCGTCATTGTTGGTGAACAGGTCGATGAACCGGCTGCCCTTCTTTACGGCGTTGGCGCGGGCGGCGCTGTCATAGTCGCGCGAGAAGCCGTTCGAGTCGTTCTCGCGGCGCTCATTTTTGCCTTTGCCGAAGATGCCGCTGCCGCCACAGGCGGAAAGCGCCAGAACTAGGGCGCAGGTTGCTGTCCATTTAAGAATGCGGATGCTCGCCATGGTTGAATGCTCTCGGCCTGTTGTTTTCCCTGTCTTATCGGACGCTGCGATTTGGAACAAGAAAGAATACCTGAACGGCCGATCGGCCCAAAAACGACACTGTGGCGCACTTGCATCATTCTGAGTGCGAAACTTTTGCGGGGGCAGCGTTGGCTTGAATTGATGGGCGGTCCGTAAGAAACAGACTGGGACTCAGTTCGGATTCCCTGAATTGAGGTGCACCTAATAACGAAACTCTCGAGGGAAAACGATGAAAAAAGTTCTCTTCGCCTCCACAGCTCTGGTCGCCTTCACAGGCGTTGCTGCTGCTGAGGTCGCCCTGTCCGGCCGTGCCGAAATGGGTATCTTCAAAGCCGACTCCGTCAGCGCTGCTGGCGTAGTCACTTCCAATGGCGCTCAATTCTTCACCGACATCGACGTGACTTTCACGATGTCCGGCGAAACCGACAACGGCCTGACCTTCGGCGCGTCCGTTGATCTGGACGAAGGCGGCGCAGTCTCCAACGCAACTCAGAACAACGCTGACGACGGTGGCGCAACCATCTTCATCTCCGGCGGCTTCGGCACCGTGACGATGGGTGACACCGACGGCGCTCTGGACTGGGCCCTGACTGAAGCTGGCAACGTTGGCAACCCAGGCTCCCTGGCTGACGACGAAACCTCGCACGCTGGTTACCTTGGTTCTTACCTGGACGGCGGCGGCTTCACTGCTGCTGGCGCTCGTACAGGCGACGGTCAAATCCTGCGTTGGGATTACACCTCGGGCGCCTTCGGCGTTGCGATCTCCTTGGAAGATGACAACGGTTCGAACGTTGCAAACACCGGTATCGGTTACGCAATCGGCTTCAAATACTCTCTGGACCTGTCCGGCACGACTGTTAACTTCGGTATCGGTCACCAAAAAGGCGCCGACAACACTGGCGTTGTTAACGATGCGAAAGCAACCGGTGTTTCCGTGTCTGCTTCCTTCGCAAACGGTCTGTCCGCTGGTGTGACTTACACCAACATGACAAACCTGCCAGTTGACAAGCACGTTGGTGTTGGCCTCGGCTACACAACCGGCGCGTTCTCGATCCACGCCAACTACGGCAAGTACTCCGGCGTAACCGGTATTGCTGACGTATCTGGTTACGGTATCGCAGCGGCTTACGACCTTGGCGGCGGTGCAGTTGTGCACTTCGGTTACGGTTCCGGCGACACCACCAACGCTGCAGGCACTGCAACTGTTGGCAAAGCCAAAACTATGTCCTTGGGTCTGGGCCTGAGCTTCTAAGCTCTCCCACCAAGAGATTGTTATTGAAGGCGGGCCGATTGGCCCGCCTTTTTTCGTTTCTGGGGCTGTTGCAAAAAAGCGCCTAAATCCTACCGCCGAATTTCTGCCACTTTCTCGGGCCTGGGTTTTATTTTACAGATGACGAGGAAATATTCGCGCCGACTCTCCGGTGCACTAACTTAAGAAGGCATTATGTCATGAAAAAACTCCTGATCGCTACAACCGCGCTGGTTTCCACCGCTGGTTTCGCAGCAGCTGAAGTTGCACTGTCCGGCCGCGCCGAAATGGGTGTGTTCAGAACAACTGCAACTGATATGCAATTCTTCACCGACATCGACGTGACTTTCACGATGTCCGGCGAAACCGACAACGGCCTGACCTTCGGTGCGTCCGTTGATCTGGACGAAGGCGGCGCAGTCTCCAACGCAACTCAGAACAACGCTGACGACGGTGGCGCAACCATCTTCATCTCCGGCGGCTTCGGCACCGTGACGATGGGTGACACCGACGGCGCTCTGGACTGGGCCCTGACTGAAGCTGGCAACGTTGGCAACCCAGGCTCCCTGGCTGACGACGAAACCACTCACGCTGGTTACCTTGGTTCTTACCTGGACGGCGCTAACGACGGTCAAATCCTGCGCTGGGATTACACCTCGGGTGCATTCGGTGTTGCAGTCTCCTTGGAAGACGACAACGGTTCGAACGTTGCAAGCACCGGCATCGGCTACGCCATCGGCTTCAAATACGCTCTGGACCTGTCCGGCACGACCGTCAACTTCGGTCTGGGCTACCAAAAAGCAGCTGACGCTGTTGGTGTTGCAAATGACGTCAAAGCGACCGGTCTTTCTGTTTCCGCAGCGTTCACCAACGGCCTGTCCGCTGGTGTGACTTACACGGACTTCAAAAACCACGCTTCGCGCGACAAGCACTATTCCATCGGCATGGGTTACACCACCGGTGCGATCTCTGTGCACGCCAACTACGGTAAGTTCAGCGGTGTTACTGCTGCACAAGACGCCAAAGGCTTCGGTGTAGCAGCAGCTTACGACCTGGGCGGCGGTGCAGTTGTGCACTTCGGCTACGGTTCGGGCAAAGTTAACGCAGCTGCGAACAGCTTCAAAACAGCGTCTTTCGGTCTTGGCCTGAGCTTCTAAGCTCTACCGACCTTCAGATTTGGAAAGAGCGGGCTTCGGCCCGCTCTTTTCTTTTGTGCGACAGTATGTTGGATAGGTTCTGTTAACTGCTCAGGAGCCAGCCCCATGTCGCTATCGATTATTCAAAGCCGCATCGCAGCTGAAGAACAGCGGGCCGGACGTCCCGCAGGAAGCGTGCGGCTTATTGCTGTGTCCAAAGTTCAACCGGATGAGCGGGTCAAGGCAGTTCTCCAACAGGGTCAACGCATTTTTGGCGAAAACCGCGTTCAGGAAGCGGCTGGGAAATGGCCTGACTTTCGCGACTCCTTTGACGGTGTGGAGCTTCATCTGCTTGGCCCACTACAAACAAACAAGACGCGGCAGGCGATGGAGTTGTTCGACTACTTTCACACCCTCGACCGGCTGAAACTGGCCAAGCGCATTGCGATAGTACGAGACGAGCTTGGTCGCTGCCCAGAGCTGTTTATCCAAGTAAACACAGGTGACGAATCGCAAAAAGCAGGAATCTCTCCTGAAGATACCGATGCATTCGTGGCCGAATGTCGCGCGTTGGAGCTGCCTGTCATTGGCCTGATGTGCATCCCCCCCGTTGATGACGAACCCGCAGAGCATTTTGCCTTATTGCGCGATCTTGCCGAGCGGAATGGATTGAGCGAGCTAAGCATGGGCATGAGCGGTGATTTCGAATGCGCCATTGCTCAAGGTGCAACATATGTGCGCGTGGGGTCGGCGATTTTTGGGGATCGCGTCGCGCCTACGGCCTGACGATCACGCGGGTCCCCAACTCAACATTGCGGGCGATCCACAGCAAGTTTTCCGCAGAATAGGCGACGCAGCCTTCCGTCGGATGACGTGGCTTTCGCCAGCGATGGATGAAGATAGCTGACCCATTTCCGGAGATGGAATTCGGGTAGTTCCAATCCGTCAAAAGCACCAGATCATAAAGCCGGTCCGCGCGACGCAATGCTTCATGGCTCCCAGTATAGGGTGCGCGAACCGGGTGGTTATAGTCGGGGCGGTTTGGATCATCACTCCACAAGTCGGCGGGTCCGATTGGCTTTGCCCAAGCCGCAGGCTGATTAATCCGGTCAGGGCGATACAGCATTCCCACTATGCGGTGAGTGCCAACGGGCGTTGCCCCGTCTCCTTCGCGCTTGTTCGCGCAGATGCCGCCTTTGCCAATGCTGCAAGGGATCACTTGCCCCAAGAAGCGTGTTCCCCACCGAGTCACAACAAGATCAGAGGGCGTCATAAAAGATGTCCGGATTTCGCAGCTTTCGTGGCTAAATAGTCGGTGTTGTGACGGGTCTCCCCAACTTTCAATGGCACTCGCTCGACCACTTCCAGACCATTCGCTTCCAGCATCGCCAGTTTAGCCGGATTGTTGGTCAGCAGACGGATTTTGCTAAAGCCCATCGACTTAAGAATTCCTGCGCCTATGCGAAAATCCCGCTCGTCATCTTCGAATCCAAGGCGATGGTTGGCCTCCACGGTGTCGAAGCCCTGATCTTGAAGGGAATATGCCCGCATCTTGTTTGCCAAGCCAATGCCGCGGCCTTCTTGGTTCAGGTAGAGTAAGACGCCTTCGCCTTCAGTCCCCATTTGCGCCAAGGCGCCCCGCAGCTGCGGGCCGCAATCGCACTTTAACGACCCCAGCAGGTCACCTGTGAAACAGGCAGAATGCAGGCGAGTTAGAACGGCCTCTGACCGGGAAGGTTGACCGATCTCTATCGCATAATGCTCTTCGCCGCCGTCTTCTGGGCGGAAAACGTGCAACCGGCCAGCCTCACTGACCTGCAAGGGTAGTCGCGCGCTGACCAACGGATGGAGCGGACTTGCGGTGGCTGAAATCGTTGCCAATGCGTCTGCATTCAATGCGGTAAGCTGGTGGAACGCTGCATATCCAATCGGATCGTCCAGCTGTGCCATAACAACGGCGGGCAGAAGGCGGGCGTCTTTGGCAAGCTGGATCGCGAGGCGAGCGTCGCCCGCAGACCCCTCACGCAGTGTTTGCAGTGGACCTTTCATCGGCGCGTTCAGATCATCCGCCGGATCGGCGATCGCAACGACCCAGTCTACTGGGGCATCAGCTGGCATCACGATACGGGCAACGTCAGCGTCATAGGCGTGAGCCTTGAGTGTGCGCGCGCGCCAGTCAGTAATCGCAAGAACCAATGGCATACCGGAGATCTGCAATGCCTTCAGTCGCGCTTCACTCAGTGTTTCCGCCGCAAGCACAAGGGACGTACCGATCACGACGGGTACGCCCATACGCAGATCAGCCCGAGCGCGGGCGGCGAGTTCGATTATGTCAGGCGCAAGGGTCATGGGGTTTATCTTGTAACAAAGTCAGCTCTCTTCTACGTCAAACGAAAGAAAGTTGAAACATACAGCCCTCCTGCGACACGAGGCCGTGAATAACGCCGCCGTGAGTTGTTTCCATCGGGCCCAGGTCACATCTTGTAACCAACAAGAGAGGACACTGACCTATGGCGACATTGAAAAAAATCCTGCTGGTAGATGATGATGAGGACCTGCGCGAGGCGCTGTCCGAGCAACTTGTCATGACAGAAGATTTCGATGTGTTTGAAGCCGGCAACGGCGTTGACGCAATGCAAAAAGCCAAAGAGGCGATTTACGATCTGGTCGTCCTAGATGTCGGTTTGCCTGACACCGACGGCCGAGAATTGTGCCGTCTTATGCGCAAGCAAGGGGTAAAGTGCCCTATTTTGATGCTGACCGGGCATGACAGTGACGCAGACACCATTTTGGGCCTAGACGCGGGCGCGAATGACTACGTGTCCAAGCCGTTCAAGTTCCCTGTGCTGCTGGCGCGGATTCGCGCCCAGTTGCGTCAGCATGAGCAATCTGAAGACGCGGTTTTCCAGCTTGGGCCCTATACGTTCAAGCCAGCGATGAAGATGCTCATTACAGAGGATGAAAAGAAAATCCGTCTTACCGAAAAAGAGACGAATATTCTGAAGTTCCTTTACCGTTCCACCGACGGAGTGGTGGCCCGCGACGTGCTGCTACATGAAGTCTGGGGTTACAACGCGGGTGTGACGACGCACACTTTGGAGACGCATATTTACCGGCTCCGCCAGAAAATAGAACCAGATCCGTCAAATGCGCGCCTTCTTGTGACCGAATCTGGCGGCTACAAGCTAAATGTCTGAGGCTTGATCTCAGTCAAGGTTCCCCTGGTCGCGACGGGGTTATGTTGCGGCATTCTCCCTGTTGGACTGGCCCGGGCTGACGCCCGGGCATTTTTTTGGCCAAACACAGTTGGCGCACGAACACCCTTAGCGTGTGGGAAGCCGCAGGCGTAGCGCCCCGTAAATGGCAAGCCCCACGCAGACGATTGCTCCAAAAACATAGGGGACACGCAATGCTGTATCGCGACCAATTGCGCCTTCTAGAACAGAGACAAGCAGCCCTGCAAACAGTGCGCCCAATGGGATCGAGCCCCAGCCGAAAAAGCGGTAGATCGAATTTACCCGTCCCAGCAACGCGTCAGGAATCAGCCGTTGGCGCAAGGACACGGTGACGACATTCCATGTCATCCCCGCAGCCATCTCCAGAAACAGCGCTCCGCCAGCTAGCCAAGGGTTTGTCGTCAGCGCCAGCAGTATGAATGGAAACGGGAATACGATAAGCGCCCCGAGGACGCAGGCTTGAGCCCCGAAGCGGTGAACCAATTTGGGGCCGATCATACCGCCACACACGCCCCCCGCCGCGCCCGCCGTTAGCAAAAACCCGTGTTCGGTTGCCTCAAGTCCCATGAGTTCTTGAGACAGCAAGACGAGCATCGTCGCGCTCATCATCGTGACAAAATTTAAAACGCCAAGCATCAAGGCGAGTCGAAGGATCAAAGGTTGGCCGCGCATCCAAGCGACGCCTTCTTTCATTTGTCGCCAGAATCCAGCGGTTTGCTGAACCTGCACGCGCGGCAACATTGCGATTTGCCAGATCAGGAAGGCCGCGATGCCAAATGTAGCGGCGTCGACCAAGAAAGGGGCAGGGACCGATATTGCGATCAATAGGCCCGCGATGGGTGGGCCGACGAATTGGCCCATGATCTGTTCAATGCTCCATAGCTGCCCGTTTGCTCGCTCCAGATCTGTCTTTTCGACCACGGATGGTAGGGCAGTCTGAGCAGCGTTGTCCCGGACCACCTCTGCGCTTCCCAGAAGGAATGCAGCGGCGCATAGTCCTAGGATCAATGGCATCGCTTGGGCCGCGTTGTCTGCCAAGGGCATAGGCGGTGCGGAAAGGATCAGGCCGACAACGCCCATGGTTAGCACCATCCGCAGCATATCCGCGCCCACCATCAATCTTTGCCGATCCATCCGGTCTGTAATGACACCCGCAGGCAACGAGAATAGCAGCCACGGGAGTCGCGTAGCCGCTGCGACCGCTGAAATCAAAAACGGGTCTCGGGTGATCAATGTTGCAAGCCAAGGGAACGCCAACGCAGAGATGCCATCGCCCAGATTTGATACGGCCGTCGCAGAGAAGAGCAGTCGGAAGTTTCTATTGGCTGCAAAGAGCGACATCGGGTGTTTCCTTGTGGTGCTTACGAAAACGTCGGACTAATCTCGCCCCAAGTCAAACCGGAGAAGTGCCATGTCATTCACCCTTGCCACCTGGAACATCAACTCGGTTCGTTTGCGCGAAGGCCTGGTGTTGAAGCTCTTGCGTGAAGAGGCGCCGGATGTGCTGTGCTTGCAGGAATGTAAGAGCCCAGTGGACAGAATCCCGCTGGAAGGGCTGAATGCGCTTGGCTACACGCACATGGTTGCACGGGGTCAAAAAGGCTATAACGGCGTCGCCATCATCTCGCGGTTGCCGCTGGTTGAAGCAGGTGCGGAAGACTACGCGTCCTTGGGCCACGCCCGCCACGTCGCTGCCCGCCTTGAGAACGGAGTGACGATCCACAACCACTACATTCCTGCTGGCGGCGATGTGCCAGACCGGACCGTGAACGAGAAGTTTGGTCAGAAGCTGGATTACCTGACAGAGCTGCGTGATGCGTTTCATGCGGAAAGGCCGTCTAAATCCATTCTTGTCGGGGATTTGAATATCGCCCCGCGCGAAGACGACGTCTGGTCCCACAAACAGCTTCTGAAGGTTGTCAGTCATACCCCGATCGAGGTCGAGCACTTCAACGAGGTAATGGATGCAGGCGGGTGGCATGACGCGACGCGCAACGACATCCCTGAGGGTGTGCTCTATTCTTGGTGGTCCTATCGTGCGCGCGACTGGGACACGGCTGACAAAGGCCGACGGCTGGATCATGTCTGGGCCACGGCCGATATTGCATCTGCAGGTCATTCATCTCGCGTTCTGCGGAACGCTCGCGGCTGGGAGAAACCATCTGACCACGCCCCAGTCTTTGCTACATTTGATCTTTGAGCAAAGAGCGCACATATACAGGTCAACTGAGACAACCCTCCGAGGAGAACAGCATGCTTGAATTAAATGTAGGCGGCATCCCCGCCGGTGGTAGCGACCTGATCAAAGATACGAGCGAAGCAACGTTCATGGTCGATGTAATCGACGCATCCCACGAAGTTCCGGTGATTGTTGATTTTTGGGCCCCATGGTGCGGCCCGTGTAAAACTCTTGGCCCAGCGTTGGAAGCCGGCGTCCAAGCGGCAAAGGGTGCCGTGAAAATGGTGAAGGTCGACGTGGACCAGAACCAGCAAATCGCAGCGCAACTACAAATCCAATCTATCCCCACAGTTTATGCATTCTACAAAGGCAAGCCGATAGATGCGTTTCAAGGGGCTTTGCCGGCCAGCGAAATCAAGGGTTTCATTGACAAATTGATCGCTGAATCTGGCGGCGAGGTCGACGAAGGACTGGGCGAAGCCATTGCGGCCGCTGAAGCCATGCTGGAAGAGGGCGCAGCCGTTGATGCAGCCCAAACCTTCGCAGCAATTCTTGGCGAAGAGCCGAACAACCCCGCGGCCTATGCCGGGCTCGTGCGTGCCCATTTGGCGCTGGAAGAACTGGATAAGGCGACGGCCCTGCTCGACAACGCACCGGCAGAGCTAAACGGACTGCCAGAAATCGAAGCCGTGCGCGCGCAACTGGATTTGTTGCGGCAGGCGGAGGATACAGGACCCGTGGCAGAGCTTCAGGCGGCGGTGGATTCAAACCCCGATGACCATCAGGCGCGACTTGACCTTGCGGTTGCGCTTCATGCGTCGGGCGATGCGCAAGCAGCGGTCGACCAACTTCTGGAACTATTCCGTCGCGATCGCGAATGGAATGACGGTGCCGCCAAGACCCAGTTATTCACCGTTTTCGATGCGTTGAAGGCAGATGATCCGGTTGTATTGAATGGCCGCCGGAAATTGTCGTCGATGATATTTGTCTGAACCCGCGCGCGGGCTAAGTGCATGCGTATGATGAACTCAGCAGATCTTCCCGCCACGATACCGGTCTTCCCCTTGCCCGGCGCGCTCTTGCTGCCTCGAGCAAGGTTGCCGCTTCACTTGTTTGAGCCGCGGTACCTTCAGATGTTCGAAGACGTATTGAAAACGTCTCATCGGTTGATTGGAATGGTCCAAACCCACAAGAAGCCAAACGGGGACGAGCAACTCCACGCTATTGGTTGTGCGGGCCGTGTCACGCAGTTCTCCGAAACCGAAGACGGACGCTACATGATTACGCTCGCGGGGATTTCGCGCTTCCGAGTTGAGAAAGAGGTTACTGGCTTCAGCCCCTACCGAAAGGCAGAGGTCAGCTGGGAGGGCTTCGAGCGCGATCTTGGCAAGCCAGAGCAGGATGATACGTTCGACCGCGAGATGTTCTTGAACACTTTGGGCAAGTTTTTTGACGTTCATGATCTCAGGACGGATTGGGAAAGCCTGAAAGACGCAGATACAGAACTTCTGATCAATTCGCTGTCCATGCTTTGCCCGTTTGAGCCTGAAGAGAAGCAGGCTTTACTAGAGGCTCCGTCCTTGACGACCCGCCGAGAAACGCTGATGACATTGATAGAGTTTGCGCTTCGAGGCGGCTCTTCCGAGGAGATGATTCAGTGACTGAGCCAAGTTTCGACCGCCATATGCTGGAAGGCTTGGTTTGCCCCGTCACGCAAGGCGTCTTGTCTTACGATGCGGAGAAGCAGGAGCTGGTCTCTAAAGGCGCGCGATTAGCGTTTCCTATCCGAGGCGGCATTCCGATTATGCTTGTCGACGAAGCGCGCAAGCTCGACTAAAGCGGACGTCCCTGGAGTAGCCTTGGCAGGTCTCCCGTAAGGCCAGCTGCCTCTCTGATAAAGGTACGGCGCAGGGCAGGGATCGCATTCACCAATCCCATCCCGATGTCGCGACCCGCGCGGAGAAGTGGATTATCGTTTGAAAACAGCTCATTGAAGCTGTTCGTCGCCATGGCCAAAGTTGTCGTGTCGAAACGCCGCCATTCTTCATAGCGGGCAAGTACCGCTTGGGAGCCAATGTCTTCGCCGCGTCGACGGGCGTCAACCAGCGTTTGTGCCAAGGCCCCGACATCACGCAGACCTAGATTAAGGCCTTGCCCTGCGATCGGATGAACGCCATGCGCGGCGTCTCCAACCAGTGCGAGCCTATTATCGACGAGCCGATCGGCCAAGGTCAGGTTCAGCGGGTAAGAGAACCGCGCCCCTGTCACATGAATATCGCCCAAGAAATCGCCGAAAGCGGGGCGTAGTGCATCAATAAAGGCGTCGTCACTCAGTGCTGACAACTCTTTGGCGCGTTCATGGGATTCTGCCCAAACAATAGAGCTACGATTGCCTGTCAGTGGCAAGATCGCCAAGGGACCAGCGGGCATAAAGAACTGATGCGCAATGCCATGATGTGGGAGTTGATGCCCAATTGCGGCGACGAGGGCTGTTTGCCCGTAATCTTTGAAGCTCCGTCCGATGCCACCTCGCTCCGCGACGCCACTGCGCCGACCGTCGCTGCCTACTAAAAGGCGTGTGCGGATGGTTTTTCCCGACTCCAAGGCGACGCTTGCTGCAGACTGATCAACCGATTGGGCAATCACAGTTTCGGACGTCAAATGCGTGATCCGGTCATGCGCTGCAATCTGGGCAAGGAACGCCCGCCGCAGGTGGCGGTCCTCCACCATAAAACCCATCGGGCCTTCTTCAATCTCGGTATGATCGAAATGCATCCAGAATGGTGATGGGCCTTCGCCCGCGCGACCATCAGTGACTTTGATCTCCAGCATCGGCTGGACGTCGTCGGCCAACATTTTCCACGTGCCTAAAGCGTCGAGAAGACGCTTTGAAGCTAGGGCAAGTGCGTAGGATCGCCCATCGAAGCTGTCCTCGGTCAGAGTGTCGATTGGCAAGCTGTCGATCAGCGTGACCGACATGCCGCCACTGGCCAGCGCCAAAGCGAGTGCGCAACCGTTCAAGCCGCCGCCGACGATGGCGATATCACTGTCATATTCCATAACCCTCAATATGTGGGGCAAGGTGGGATTGTCCATGCGCTGTGCTGCCGCTACCTTCGCGTCAAATCAGTGCAAGGATCAGGGTATGTCGGATAAGTGGCTATTTATGACTGCAAGCGATCTGGGTCGCGGGATCGACTTCGGCGAAATCGATCCGGTCGCTTTGACAGAATGTTACCTAGATGCCGCCAGCAATCACCGCGTAAGCAGTCGTGTCTATGCCCGCCTCACTGAACATCGCGCACGTGCTGAGGCGAAAGCCGCCAAGGTCCGCGCTGATATGGGGCAGCGTCGCGGACTGCTCGACGGTGTGCCCATTTCTTGGAAGGATCTTTACGACACCGCAGGCGTCGCCACAGAAGCTGGAAGCGGTCTCCTCAAAGGACGCATTCCTGAGGTGGATGCGGAAGTGCTTCACAATGCCACCGAAGCGGGAACGGTCTGTCTGGGAAAGACCCACATGTCGGAACTGGCTTTTTCTGGCTTGGGACTCAACCCTGTGACTGAAACGTCGCCCTGCGTGAACGATCTGGATGCTGTTGCTGGCGGGTCGTCCTCTGGGGCTGCCACTTCGGTCGCCTTCGGCCTTGCTGCGGCAGGTATCGGCTCTGACACGGGTGGCTCTGTCCGTATCCCCGCTGCTTGGAATGATCTTGTGGGCCTTAAAACAACGATCGACCGCGTCAGCGTCAAAGGCGCTGTGCCGCTTTGTACACGGTTTGATACGGTTGGCCCGCTTTGCCGTTCGGTCGAGGATGCGGCACATCTACTTGCCGCACTAGAAGGTGGTAAGCCTGCGGATTTGTGCGGTGCGTCCCTAGACGGGGCGCGGTTGATGATCCTCGACACCATTGCTTTTGATGACATCCGGCCGGAACCCAAAGCGGGCTTCAACAGTGCTGTTGATCGTCTCAAGGCCGCGGGGGCAATCGTAGACCATCAGAATGCGCCGGAGATTGCGGAGGCGCTGGCCTTGTCCGGCACATTGTTCGCCTCAGAGGCTTACGGCATCTGGAAGGATGTTATTGAAGCAAATCCGGCTGTTATGTTCCCCGAAATCCTTGAACGGTTCAGGTCAGGCGCTGCGATTTCCGCTCCTGATTATATCGCTGGATGGCGCAGGCTGGAGGCGCTGCGTGCGCTTTGGGGCCAACGAATTGCGGGGTATGATGCGGTTATTCTGCCGACGTCTCCCATCCTGCCACCCAATGCGGAACGGCTACTGACGGACAGCGACTACTATGTGACCGAGAACCTTCTTGCCTTGCGCAACACGAGGGTTGGCAACTTGATGGGGTCGGCCGGGATCACCTTGCCCACAGGCCTTCCTTCGACAGGAATAATGTTTATCGGAGCACCCAATTCCGAGGAACGCCTTCTGCGATTATGCACCGCAGCTGAGAACGCCCTGAGCTGATGGGCCAAAAAGTCACAGACTTATGACCACGTTGCTGAAATTGCGGTCCTTTTTCTGGACCGCGCCCCGCGCATTGGGGTAGCCTGATCGAAACGGGGCGAAAATGATCCCGATCCTTGAGGCAGTAATAGTGGGTCCAAATGACCTTTCCTGAGCGGTTTTCGAACCTGCCACCATATGCATTTCCGCGTTTGCGGTCGCTTCTCGCCGAGTTGGAACCGGGCGAGACGCCAGTGGATATGACGATTGGCTCGCCTCAGCACCCGTTCCCTCACTGGATTACCGATATCATTGTTGCACATGCGTCAGGTTTCGGTGGGTACCCGCCAAATGACGGCACACCAGAGTTGCAATCCGCAATCGCCGCGTGGATCGCCCGCAGATACGGCGTTTCTATTGATGCTGGGACACAGGTTTTACCGCTGAATGGCACCCGCGAGGGCTTGTTCAACGCTTCATTGGCGCTTTGTCCTGAAGACCAAGGCGGCACGCCGGCGGTTCTGATGCCGAACCCGTTCTATCAGGTTTATTCCGTTGCCGCGCTGGCTATCGGAGCAGAGCCAGTATATGTGCCCGCGACGTTCGCGACGGGGTTCTTGCCCGATTTCGGCGCACTCTCAGAAGACGTTCTGAATCGAACGGCAGTCGCCTACCTGTGCTCGCCATCCAACCCACAGGGCGCGGTTGCGACGCAAGATTACTGGGCTGATCTGTTTGCGTTGGCAGAAAAATACGATTTCAAGATTTTTGCAGACGAATGCTATTCGGAGATATACCGGCATTCGGCTCCAATGGGGGCACTCACCGCTGGTAAAGACTACGACCCCGAACGGGTCGTTCTGTTCAACTCTTTGTCCAAACGGTCCAATCTGGCAGGGCTTCGGTCCGGCTTCGCCGCAAGCGGCCCCGAGAATATCAAGCGCATGAAGGCTCTCCGCGCCTATGCCGGTGCGCCGCTTCCGTTGCCGTTGCAGCGCGTCGCGGAAATGGTTTGGGCAGATGAAGAACACGTAGAGGCCAACCGGGCTCTCTATCGCGAGAAGCTGGATTTCAGCGATACGTTGTTTGGCGATGTTGACGGCTACAAAGCTCCAGAGGCTGGATTTTTCCTGTGGCTTCCCGTCAAAGACGGTGAACAGGCGACGAAAGAGCTTTGGACGCAAACAGGCGTCAAGGTTCTGCCCGGTGCCTATCTGGGCCGCGATTATCAGGGGTCCAACCCCGGCACGACATATATCCGGGTGGCTTTGGTCGCCCCAATGAACGAACTGCAGCCGGGGCTTTCCCGTCTCAAGAGCTGCATATACGGTTGAAGGTGAGGAAGTAGACATGGCGTATCAGGCAAGGCCACGCGATCCGTTTTTGGACAGCGACATGCAGGCAGCAATCGAAAAACGAGGCAAAGAGCTCTTTGGTCTCGCGCTTCTGGCTGTGGGCGTCATGGTGACCATGTTGCTCTTGTCTTACGTGCCTGAAGACCCAAGCTGGATGTCAGCCACGGATGAGCCGGCGAAGAACTGGCTTGGACGTTTTGGCGCATACCTTGCCAGTCCGTTGTTCATCATCGTTGGTTTTGGCGCTTGGGCCATTCCGTTTGTCGCTGTTGTATGGGGCCTGCGCTTTGTCATGCACGCCGGTGAAGACCGCGCGGTGAGCCGGCTGATCTTCGCCCCGCTCGCGATTGCATTAGCTTCAGTTTACGCCTCTACCCATGTTCCGGTAAGTGAATGGACCCATTCCTTCGGGCTGGGCGGCTTGTTCGGCGATACCGTCCTTGGTGCCATCCTAGGGGTCGCACCAATCAGCGCGACGTTTGGCCTTAAGGTGCTGGCATTCCTCGTTTTCTTCGGCTTGTTGTTCCTGTCGCTTTTCGTGCTCGGGTTCGACCGCGAGGAAATCAAAGCCGCAGCACGTTTCATGTTGGTGGGCGTCATTCTGACTTATGCCAGCATAATGAAATTGCTTGGCTCGACAGGTAAAGGCGCACTGTTTGCGGCTTCTAAAGCCAATGAAGTAAGGGTTCAGCGCAAAGAGGCGCGGTTGAGCGCTGCGGCTGAGACCTATCAGGAAGATGCTCCGATTGCTGGGCCGTCATTGCGCCGTGCGCCGGTTGTTCATGCGCCACAGCCGGTGCAGGAACCTCAGATTGAAGTTGAACACCCAGCTCCTAAACCGAGCTTGCTGGCGCGTTTGCCCGGCCTGAAGCCGCGTGAGCCCGAACCACAGTTCGATGATGAACCTGCTATGATCCACGACGACATCGATCCAGAGGACCGCATCAAATCGAAAATCTCCGACGTCATCAAAAACCGCGGCCGCCGCACGAAACCTTTGGAATACGTCGAAGAGCCTGCCATGCGTGCCGAGCCGCAGCTGACCCGCCCGCGCGGACCAGAGCCGTTGCGTATTGAGCCGATGCTGCAAGCTGCACCCGAATCTTATTATGCTGATGATGAGGAAGAACAGCTAATCGAGCAGACCGCAGCACCAGTGCTTCAGCGCGCAAGTGCGCCGTTGACCAAGCCTGTTGTCCAACAACCTGTGCGCAAACCCGTAGCACCGTCCAAACGTGCTATGGCTGAGGCGCAGCCAGCGCTGCAATTCGAGGACAACGCGTCGAAGTTCGAGCTTCCACCTCTGAACCTCCTGACGAGCCCCTCAACCGTGGAGCGCCACATCCTGAGCGACGAAGCGCTCGAAGAAAACGCTCGGATGCTTGAAGCCGTTTTGGACGACTATGGCGTCAAAGGTGAGATCGTTTCGGTCCGTCCGGGCCCTGTTGTCACGATGTATGAGCTGGAACCTGCGCCGGGTTTGAAAGCGTCCCGCGTCATCGGTTTGTCTGATGATATTGCTCGCTCTATGTCGGCACTGTCCGCGCGCGTGTCCACAGTTCCTGGCCGCACCGTTATCGGGATCGAGTTGCCGAACGAGAAACGCGAAATGGTCGTTCTGCGCGAAATTCTGGCTGCACGCGATTTTGGCGATGGCAACCAGAAGCTGCCTTTGGCGCTGGGTAAGGACATTGGAGGCGATCCAATTGTTGCGAACCTTGCCAAGATGCCCCACTTGCTCATTGCCGGTACGACAGGTTCCGGTAAGTCCGTGGCGATCAACACCATGATCCTGTCGTTGCTGTATAAGCTGACGCCGGAAGAATGTCGCCTGATCATGATCGACCCGAAAATGCTGGAACTCAGCGTTTATGACGGCATCCCGCACCTTCTGTCCCCTGTTGTGACCGATCCAAAAAAAGCGGTCGTGGCCCTGAAATGGACTGTCGGCGAGATGGAAGAGCGTTACCGCAAGATGTCCAAGATGGGCGTGCGGAACATCGACGGCTACAATTCCCGTGTCAAAGAGGCATTGGGCAAGAACGAGCTGTTCTCGCGCACTGTGCAAACCGGATTTGATGACGAGACCGGAGAGCCGATCTTCGAGACCGAAGAATTCCAGCCTGAAACCATGCCATATATCGTTGTGGTCGTGGACGAGATGGCCGATCTCATGATGGTCGCCGGCAAGGAAATCGAAGCTTGTATCCAACGCCTAGCGCAAATGGCACGGGCCTCCGGCATCCACCTCATCATGGCAACGCAGCGCCCGTCCGTTGACGTGATCACCGGTACGATCAAGGCCAACTTCCCGACCCGGATATCCTTCCAGGTAACCTCCAAGATCGACTCACGTACGATTCTTGGTGAAATGGGGGCCGAACAACTGCTTGGCATGGGCGACATGCTTTACATGGCCGGTGGCTCCAAGATCACTCGTATTCACGGGCCTTTCGTGTCCGACGAAGAGGTCGAGGAAATCGTCAACCACCTCAAGTCATTCGGCCCGCCGACATACATGTCTGGCGTTGTCGAAGGTCCAGACGAGGAGAAGTCCAGTGACATCGACATGGTGCTTGGCCTTGGGGGCAACACCGATGGCGAAGATGCGCTTTATGATACAGCGGTGCAGATCGTGTTGAAGGATCGCAAATGCTCGACCTCTTACATCCAGCGAAAACTGGCGATCGGTTATAACAAGGCCGCACGTTTGGTGGAACAAATGGAGGAAGAGGGCGTTGTTTCTTCAGCCAATCACGTCGGGAAACGGGAAATCCTTGTCCCCGAGCAACACTAACTTCGCGCAATATTGCGCCATATGTCAGCTTCGTGAAGGGCCGTGGGTTTAAACCCCCGGCCTTTTGCTTATCTTGAGGGAATGATGATGAAACACTTGATCCTTGCCCCTGTCCTGTCGCTTGCTTTGGCGGTGCCAGCTATGGCTGAAAAGATTTCTCTTTCGCAAATCTCAAGCTATCTCAATAGCTTCCAGACTGCGAAGGGCGAATTTACGCAGATCAATGAGGATGGATCGGTCACCACCGGCGAAATCCTGATCAAACGACCGGGTCGCGTGCGCTTCGACTATGCGCCGCCTGACGATAGCTTGGTCATTGCAGGCAGCAACCGCGTCGCGGTGTTCGATCCGAAATCGAATTTGCCGCCGGAACAATTCCCGCTCAGCCGCACGCCTCTCAACCTGATCTTAGCAAGAAACGTGAACTTTACTGCGTCAAACATGGTCGTCGGTCACCGCGACGATGGCACAGCCACGACGGTGAAGGTTCAGGATCCAAAGCACCCTGAATATGGAAACATCCAGTTGAAATTCACGGCAAATCCGGTGGAGCTGCGCCAATGGATCATCACCAATGATGCAGGCGGGCAAACGACTGTCATCCTTGGCGACCTGCAAAAAGGCGTTCAAATCGGCGCCGGTCCGTTCAGCATCCAAAAAGAAATCAACGCCAGAGGCTTAGGGAATTGATCCCTAAGCCTTCCCGCAGCTGATCAGCTGATAGCGATACATATCTGAGCGGTTCGCGACCTCTTGCGAGACGCGTAGAAGCCAAGATTTGTTGTTATACGACCCACGTGCGAATCCCGTGCGACCCTCGTGATAGGCAAGATACTGACTGCGCGCGTCGTATTTGGAGATCCCAAGACGTTCTGTGCTGCCGTGCATGTACCAACCCATGAAATCCACAGCGTCACGGAAGCGGTCACGCTTCGAGCTGAATTTGCGCTGATCCACTTGATATTCCTTCCAAGTCGCATCAAGCGCTTGGCTGAAGCCGTAGGCAGAGCTTTGCCGACCCATCGGAATCACCCCTAGCGCGTACCTGAACGGCGTACGGGCATCGCTAACGAACTTGCTTTCTTGATGGATAGTGGCCATCTGAACGTGGACTGGGATGCCCCATTTCCGCTCGACGGCCTTCATCTCTTTCAGCCAGCTCGCGCGCTGTGACACGATTGAACAAGCGTTATCTAGGTTGCGTGGTGGGGCTCCGCCGCCGCCGCCACATGCGGCCACAAGAAGAACAAACGCTAACGCGGTAAAAAGCTTTTTCATGGTACCTGCTCGCCTGATTTTGGGCTTTATGCCTCTTTGGCTTTGGTCGAATCCTAACCCAAAAAACCCCTTTAGCAAACCTCGCAAACGTCGCGGTTATACCAAAAACGCCAATGTGAGCGGGATATAGACCACAGCAAGCAGCGTCGACACCACAACCAGGCCCGCAACGGCATCGCTGTCCGCCTCGTATTTCACCGACAATAGGTAAGAGGTCACGGCAACGGGGGTCGAGACTTGCAAGATCAGTACCGCGAAGGGAATTGAGGTCAGCTTAAACCAGATCCCTGCAGCCGTTGCAGCCGCGATGCATATTCCAGCTTTGAGCACAGACGCGATGATCGCCTTGGTCACACCGCGAGGTTTCAGCCGCGCCACAGCCACCCCAAGGGTGATCAACATCATTGGAATCGCCATTTGCCCGATGAGTTCGATCGCGTTGGTCAAAAACCGAGGCGTTTCCCAATCCATGACCAGAAAAACAGCCCCAAGGACCGTTGCCGCGACCAGAGGTTCCTTTATGACCTTGGTTGGCGAACCGCCGCCCGATACAAGCCAAACCCCAAATGTGAACGAATAGATTGCCATGATAGCAAAGATAACCACCGCATAGCCGAGCCCTTCGTCCCCGAAGGCAAACAGGGCCAGAGGCAGACCAACATTGCCGGTATTGCCAAAAATCAACGGCGCAAGATAGGTCCGGACATCCATCCTTCCAAGTTTGACCAGAACAAAACATCCAACTGTTACAAGGGCATAGGCAGCGGCAGCAGCAAGGGAAACGGTCGTCAGGGCATCCGGTGCGATCTCGGTTCTCATGAGGGCCGCGAAAATCAGGCAGGGCACAGAAAGTGTCATTGCGAGCCGCGTCACAAACTCAATTCTGTAGTCAAACCCGAGCTTGACCCATGTGAACCCGATAGCCGCAAGGATGAAAACCGGAGCCACAATCTCCAAGACTGTTAAAATCAAGTTCACAGACTGTTTCCTCGAAAAACCGCGCCCATTCATGGACAAACCACCGATCAAGGGTCTATCTACGGGGTATGAGGGTTGCAATGCTATGCTGAAAACTCAGGCAAAATTCACACTGGGCCAGATTGTGCGCCACAAAAAACATCCCTTCCGAGGGGTGATTTTCGACGTGGACGCAGAGTTTTCAAATACTGAAGAGTGGTATGACAACATTCCTATGGAAAGTCGTCCTCATCGCGATCAGCCTTTCTACCATCTGCTGGCAGAGAACGACGACAGTTACTATGTCGCCTACGTTTCCGAACAAAATCTTGCTGCGGACATGACTGGCGAACCGATTGACCACCCTGACCTAAGTGCAATGTTTGGAGACTATGACGGGCGCGGTAAGTATCCGCTTCAGTTCGACTTCAACTAGTAACCCAACGCACACCCGTCTTTTCGCGGATCTGACGCGCCATGCAGCACTCCGTTTTTGCGGTCGATGAAGATCGCCTGTGCGCCACCAATAGGACCCTCGGGAATAGATACGTTGTGGCCCAGATCGCTTAACTCCTGACGAACAGCGTCTGAGTAGCCGCGCTCCACCTTCATTTCGCCAGCGTCACTGAAACAACGGGGTGCGTCTATTGCAGCCTGTGGGTGCATGTCGAAGTCCACCAAATTGGTAACAAAGCGGGCATGACCGTTAGGCTGATAAGCGCCGCCCATGACCCCGAATGGCATGACCACCTCACCAGCTTGGCGCAGCATGCCTGGAATGATTGTGTGCATCGGACGCTTCCCGCCGCCAGCTTCATTCGGATGACCTTCTTCCAAAGTGAAACCCGCTCCGCGGTTCTGGAACAAGACGCCAAACTTGTCGGAGGCTATGCCAGACCCGAAGCTGTGGAAAATCGAATAGATCAGGGAGACCGACATCAAATCTTTATCGACGACAGTGATATAGATTGTGTCCTTGTGGACTTGCTCTGTCAGGCGATGGGCGTTGTCGATTGCCTTCTTAGGGTCGATGAGCCGGGCGAGACGCTTTGCCGTTTCCGCAGAAAGCATATGATCAAGGCGCGCCGTATGATCGGCGTCAGCAATGAAACGATTGCGTGCATCATAAGCCAGCTTGGCGGCTTCCGCCTCGATGTGGGCGCGTTCGGAACCGAAAGGATCCATGGAGGGCAAATCAAAGGCGCTGAGAATATTGTTCATCAATATTGCCGTGGCGCCCTGCCCATTTGGCGGGTGCTCGACCAGTTCTGTTCCTTTGTAATCGCCCGATACAGGCTTGGTGTAGTCGCACTTGGTTGCGGCAAAATCGTCTAGGGTGTGGCATCCGCCTGCTGCTTGGAGCGAGGCCACCATATCTTCGGCAACTTCACCTTCGTAGAAACCGTTGCGCCCCTGCTCGGCGATACGGCGAAGCACTTCAGCTTGCTCAGGCGCTCTGAAAACCTGCCCAGGCTGTGGGGCTTTGCCGTCCAAAAGGTAGAAACGGGATGCGGCCCCTTTGGGCGCTGTTGCCGCAAGCTCCCAATCGAAACTGGTGCGTGGGCTGACAGGAACTCCCGCATTGGCATAGTAGATTGAAGGCGCCAAAGCCACTTTAAGCCCGAGTTTCCCGTAGTCTTTGCTCAACTGGCAAAACGCGTCTATTGCGCCCGGTATTGTTACCGCCTCGGGCGTGTCGACAGGCACAGCGGTCATTTTTTTGCCACGCATCTCCATTGCGGAAAGCCCCGCAGGCGCGCGTCCAGACCCATTCAACGCAACTACATCTTTGGATCCTGGTTCGTGAAGCAGAACAAAGCAGTCGCCACCGATCCCGGTCATCTGTGGTTCGCACAGGCCCAGCAGAACTGCCCCTGCAATCGCCGCATCTACAGCGTTCCCGCCAGCTTCGAGCATCTGTACTGCAACTTTTGCTGCCAGCGGATGAGAGGTCGCGCACATGCCGTTGGACGCGAAAACTGTAGACCGACCCGGTTGATGAAAATCTCTCATGCGCGCTTGACCTCAAAATTGTTCAAGCGGGATGATAGGATTTGGGCTGAGATTGTCTATGGGCGATCCGCAAGGACTACAGATCGCACAAAGCTGTCCTCGGCGCCGCGCATCTGGGTGGGGGCTGATAAACGCGACGCCGAGTGAAGCTATGCAGCTACCCTTACATCGTGGTGTGTGAATGCGGCGCAGCCACGAGCAATTATTGTTCATTGTGAGTGTTTAGTATGGCGTCTTTGCGGCACGTTTCCAGATCGTGAACAATGAGGGTCTAGGAGATCTTCGGAGCCGGTTCTGCGACTGAAGTTGGGATCTGCACACAGAAAATATTCTGCTGCCCAATCCGACGATACTCCATGTGGGACGACAAACTGCGGATGAAAAACCAGCCAAAACCCCCTTCGGGCAAGTCCTCAACGGCCAGTGGAATCTCTTCTAGTTCTGTCTTTGGGGGATTTAGGCCGGGCATCGGCACCCCGTAGTCCCGTGTCTCGACAGATATCATATCGTCAGTGCACAACACCGAAATGATGACGTCGCCCAATCCAGAGCACTGATAACTGTGCTCTGCGATGTTGTTAAGAACTTCAGCAAGAACGATTTCGGTGCCAATTATGCCTTCGGATTGCGACGGAAACTCATTTTGAAGCCGTCTCATAATCTCAAGAATTGTATCTCTTACAGAAATTGGATCTGCGTTGATCGTATCTTCGTAGTGAAGACGAGGCGCACCAAAAGCTCGAGGCACACTAGCCAAATTTGTCACGCGGCATCGGCACCTTTGGAGCCGCCGGATGCCAATGCTTGATCTAGATCCTCATGCATTACGAAAACCTTATCCATGCGGGTAAGTCGGAATACCTTGTCGACCGCAGCTGTCAGATTGCAGAGTTCCAGTTTTCGACCGCCGAGCGCTTTCAAAGCGGCAACCATCGCGCCAAGACCACTGCTGTCCATAAACGTAACGCCTGCGAGATTCATCACAACCCTGCCGGAATGGGCAGCGACGGCTTCCCTGAAATCATCTTTGAAATGAACGGCGCAGGCCGCGTCGATGCGGGTCGCTGTTAACGTTAGGACGAGAACGCCGCTTGAGGTTTGGTGGGTTTGCATCATTGTCCGCTCTCCTGATCTTTTCAGGCACTTGGACTAGACGTCAAAGGTTACCATTCGGTATGCATGCGTGTGTCGCTAGCAGCAAAGGTACTTCAATATGTCCGTATATATTACTGGTGCGAGCCGGACCCCGATGGGCGGCTTTCAGGGCGCTTTGGCTGCGATGGACGCACCTCAACTTGGCGGGATTGCGATTAAGGCCGCGTTGGACCAGTCCGGTCTTTCCAGTGCTGATGAATTGCTGATGGGTTGTGTTCTGCCCGCGGGGCAAGGGCAGGCACCTGCGCGTCAGGCTGGCTTTGCAGCGGGACTTGGAGAAGAGGTTCCCGCCACAACTCTTAACAAGATGTGCGGCTCTGGGATGCGGGCTGCGATGACCGCGTTCGACCAACTATCGTTGGGACACACACAGACGATGGTTGCGGGCGGGATGGAGAGCATGACGAATGCGCCGTATCTGCTGCCTAAAATGCGGAGTGGCGCGCGTATCGGTCACCAAGCAGTTCAGGATTCGATGTTCCTTGACGGGTTGGAAGACGCCTATGACAAAGGGCGCCTTATGGGCACTTTCGCCGAAGACTGTGCTGAGGCCTTTCAATTCACCAGGGAAGCACAAGATGAATTTGCGCTGCGATCCCTGTCCAACGCGTTAGCAGCCCAAGAGCGAGGCGAATTGGCAGCAGAGATTGCGCCCGTTACGGTGCAAGGCCGCACGCCCATTGTTGTGGCTGAGGACGAACAGCCAGGAAAAGCGCGTCCCGAAAAAATCCCGCAACTTAAGCCAGCATTCCGTGACGGCGGCACAGTGACGGCGGCGAATTCTTCCTCGATTTCCGATGGGGCGGCGGCGCTGGTTATGGTTTCTGAGGCGGGCGTGAAGCAATACGGTCTTACCCCAAGAGCGCGCGTTGTCGGCCACGCGAGCCATGCCCAGGCTCCCGGCCTATTCACAACCGCGCCTGTCCCCGCAGCACGTAAACTGCTTGAACGTATTGGTTGGAGCATCGCTGATGTGGACCTTTGGGAAGTGAATGAGGCGTTTGCCGTTGTTCCCATGGCTTTCATGCATGAAATGGGTTTGGAGCGTGACATCGTGAATGTGAACGGTGGCGCTTGCGCGCTCGGGCACCCGATCGGGGCATCGGGCGCGCGGATCATCGTCACTTTGTTGAACGCACTTGAGGCGCGCGGGCTGAAACGGGGCGTCGCGGCGATTTGTATTGGCGGGGGCGAGGGCACTGCCATCGCGATAGAGCGGATTTAGTGTTGGACTACTCCGAGCTTGCCAAAACCGTCGTGTCCCTGACTGACGGCGAAGATGATCTGGTGTCGTTGATGGCGACGGTTGCATGCGAAGTGCATCACGCTGACGAGCGCTTTGACTGGACGGGGTTCTACCGCGTCGTTGCGTCTGAGGTGCTGAAGATCGGCCCGTACCAGGGTGGTCATGGGTGTTTGGTGATCCCTTTTTCGCGCGGCGTATGCGGAGCGGCGGCGCGGCTGGAAGAGACCCAACTAGTGCCAGATGTCGATGCCTTCCCCGGCCATATAGCCTGCGCGTCTTCCACACGTTCAGAGTTGGTCCTGCCCGTCTGGGACAAATCAGGTAAATTGATCGCGGTTTTTGACATTGATAGCGACCTGCCAGATGCCTTTACACCAGATGATGCCGAAGGAATGGCTCAAATCCTGAAAGATGTTTTCGGTCGAGTTTAAGGCTAAAGGCTCAAATTTGTCTTGCACGACTCGTGAATTATGCGTTCTGATGAAAAACAGGCCATTTATTTCACGGACCGAAAGTGAAACACACGCACCCGAACAAGACAGACACGCTGGGCGCTGACCTTCGAGCTTTGCGCAAGGCGCGGGGTTTGAACCTGTCGGAGCTTGCGGAGACGTTGGGCCGATCTGTCGGGTGGCTTAGCCAAGTCGAACGTGATTTGTCTCAACCCTCCATCACCGATCTTCGCCACATGGCAAAGGCGCTGGATGTGTCGGTTTCGAGCCTATTCCGGCAAGCTGCATCCGTTGCCAACGAACAAGGGTTCATCGTCAGGGCCGACACACGCCGCCCCATCGGTTCGCGTGAGGCGGGTCTAGTCGAGGAACTGCTATCGCCCGATCTAACGGATGACTTCGAGGTAGTGCATTCCACTTTCGAGCCATTCAGCGAGATTGAAGCGCCCGTCAGCCGTCCCACCCAAGAAGTCGGGTATGTCGTGTCAGGCAAGCTTGATCTGTGGATCTCCGGGCAGACGTTTACATTAAAGTCAGGCGACAGCTTTCGCATCCGTGGTGAGCCGTTTCGCTGGATGAATCCTTACGCAGCACCCGCAGTTGTGATCTGGGTCATCGCCCCGCCGGTGTATTAACATGACGCTGGAAGGTTGGATCATATTCGCGGTGTTTTGGGTCGTATTTGTAACGACACCTGGCCCGAACGCAGTGAACTGCATTCAGAATGGAATGACCCATGGCTTCAAACGGTCCCTGTGGGGGGTGTTGGGTATACTGACGCAAGCCACTCTGTTCCTGATCCTCTCGGCAGCGGGCGTCACAGCTTTGCTTGCCAGCGCACCGGAGGCATTCTTTTGGGGAAAGCTGGTCGGCGCGGCATTCCTCGTCTTCCTTGGCGTGCGCGGCTTCCTAAACGCGGGAAAACCAGTCGCACCTCGCCATGTCGCGGCGCATTCGATCTACGGGCGGGCCTTCCTTATCGCGACGATCAACGTGAAATCAGTGGCGGGCTACTTCGCGGCCTTCACTCAATTCGTTCAGCCCGATATCCCCGTCTGGTCGCAAATGTGGGTCATCATGCCGACAGCACTGGCTATTACCACGTTGAGCTATGTCAGTTTCACGGCTATCGGGGCGGGTCTTGGTCGCTCTGCCATTGGAGCTGTGCTTAACGTGTGGGTGCGTCGCATCATGGCCATCTGTTTCATAATATATGGTGTTCTTTTGGGGACCGCATCCAATCCGGGGAGGCTCTGATGCTGACAGGAAACTGCTTGTGTGGAGAGGTTAGGTTCACGGCCGCCGGCGTCGCCCGCGACCCAGCGGCGTGTCACTGCACCCAATGCCGCAAGCAATCTGGTCATTACTGGGCCGCAGTGCAGATAGATGATGACAAGCTACGTATCGAGGGGCAGGTCAAATGGTTTCAGTCCAGCCCGACCGCTAAACGCGGCTTCTGCCCGAACTGCGGCTCGTTCCTGTTCTGGAAATCGGATGCTGACACAGACACAGGTGTTTCGCTTGGGTCGATGAATGTGCCGACGGGGCTAACTCTACAACGACACATATTTACCGCCGACAAAGGCGATTACTACGAAATTGCGGATCAAGTCCGGCAAGAGGAGCAAGAAGATGAGTGATTTTCCAACAACTGCCCGTGTGGTGATTATTGGCGGCGGTGTCGTCGGCACCTCAACGCTCTATCATCTGGCTAAAGAAGGGTGGACTGACTGTGTGTTGCTCGAAAAGAACGAGCTGACCGCAGGCTCCACGTGGCACGCCGCCGGCAATTGCCCGTCTTTCAGCACCTCTTGGGCGATCATGAATATGCAGCGGTATTCGCTATCACTCTACAAGGGGCTGGCCGAAGAGGTTGACTACCCTATGAACTATCACGTGACCGGGTCTGTCCGCCTTGGCCACACCCGAGAGCGTATGCAGGAGTTCGAGCGCGCGCGCGGGATGGGGCGCTATCAGGGTCTATCGTTGGAAATGATGAGCCTGAACGATATCAAGGATCGCTATCCGTTCATCGAGACGCATGATCTCGCTGGCGGTCTATGGGATCCGGATGACGGGGATATCGACCCGGCGCAGCTGACACAAGCGCTGGCAAAAGGTGCCCGCGCCATGGGCGCGCGGATTGAACGGTTCTGTCCTGCAACGGGTGTTTCCAAAGATGGCGACGAGTGGATCGTTCATACGGACAAAGGCGACATTCGCTGCGAAAAGGTCGTGAACGCCGCTGGATACTACGCTCAGCGTGTTGGCGAGTGGTTCAAGCCGTATGGCGGGCGCACAGTTCCGATGGTGACGATGTCTCATCAGTATTTCCTGACTGAGGAAATCCCTGAGCTTGTAGAATGGTCAAAGGCCAATGGCCGGAAGGTGCCGTTGCTACGCGATGTCGACAGTTCCTACTACCTGCGACAAGACAAAAACGGGCTGAATCTCGGACCTTACGAGCGCAATTGCAAGGCGCATTGGGTGACGCCCGAAGACCCGATGCCAGAAGATTTCAGCTTCCAACTTTACCCAGACGATCTGGAGCGGCTGGAATGGTATATCGAAGACGCTATGGCAAGGGTTCCGATTTTGGGCACTCAAGGCGTGAATAGGGTCATAAACGGACCCATCCCTTACGCGCCAGATGGGTTGCCGTTGATCGGGCCAATGCCGGGTGTAAAGAACGCATATGAAGCCTGCGTGTTCACATTCGGGATCACTCAGGGTGGCGGTGCTGGCAAGGTTGCGGCCGAGTGGATCATTCACGGCGAAACGGAATGGGATATGTGGGCCGTCGATCCGCGTCGCTACACTGACTATACCGATCAGGATTACTGCCACGCGAAGGCCGTCGAAACCTATGGCCACGAATACGCCATGCATTTCCCACACCACACCTGGCCCGCAGGGCGCGACAAAAAGCTATCGCCGGTTGATGCAAAGGTGAGGGCGCTCGGCGGCGTAATGGGGACATATAACGGTTGGGAGCGGGCCAATTGGTATGCCAAATCTGGGGACGACACATCCGAAGACAGCACACAAACTTGGGATCGTGACGGACCTTGGGAACAGCGCGTCAAAGAAGAAGTCGAAGCGGTGCGGGACAGCGTGGGCGTGCTGGATTTGCCGGGCTTCTCTCGTTTTAATCTGTCCGGCGAAGGCGCAGCAGAGTATCTTCGCGGCAGAATTGCTGGTGGCCTGCCGAAAGCGGGCCGCATGAATTTGGCTTACTTTGCCGATAGCCGTGGCCGGATTCTGACCGAAATGTCGATCATGCGGCATGGGGAAGACCATTTTACACTAATAACAGCAGCCTCAGCGCAATGGCATGACAGGGATGTTTTAAACAACGATCTTCCATCCGGAATTTCGCTGACCGATCACACCACCGAATACTCGACACTGATCGTGACGGGGCCGAAGTCGCGAGAGCTTTTCACAGAATTGGACGCGAAGGCTGACATGTCGTCGTCGTGGTTGTCGATCCAGCCCGCAACAGTCGCAGGAATCAATTGCGCTTTGGCGCGCGTTTCCTTTGCAGGTGAACTGGGTTGGGAAATCCACGCTTCCAACGAGAATATGCCAGCAATCTATGACGCTGTGTTGGAAGCTGGTGCCACACCATTTGGGATGTTCGCGCTTAACTCTATGCGGTTGGAAAAAGGTTACCGCGCGTGGAAAGGTGACCTCAGCACGGATTACACATTGCTCGAAGGCGGGCTGGAGCGGTTTATCCGCTTTGATAAGCCGCAGGACTTCCCCGGCAAAGCCGCCCTATTGGCCGAAAAGCAAAGAGGGAGAGCGAAGGCCTTCGTTATGATGGTTATCGAAGCCGGAGAGTCGGATGCCCCCTACATGTCGACCATCTGGAAGGGCGATGAAGTTGTGGGTGAGACCACCTCCTGCGGGATGGGATACCGCACAGGGAAGTGCATTGCTTTGGGAATGGTGAGGCCAGAATTGGCCGCCGCAGGCACTGCGCTGGAGATCGAGGTTTATGGACAACGCCGCAAGGCGGTCGTTCAAGAAGATCAACCACTTTGGGATCCAGAAAATGACCGCATCCGGGCTTAACTCAGCGGCTCCAGCGCCTGCGGAACGACCCTAAAATGGCGGAAAACTAAATCTGCGCCAGCAATGGCGATGAATGTAAGAAAGTATCTTTGATGACAGTAACGCTTCTTGATGGTGGTATGGGGCAGGAGTTGATCGCTCGCGCAGGCCGCGCGACATCGCTTTGGTCCGCGCAAGCGTTGATTGACGCGCCCGATTTGGTTCGCGCGGTGCATGATGACTATTTTGCAGCTGGCGCCGAAGTTGCAACCACCAACAGCTATTCGGTTCTGCCCGATCGGCTAGAGCCGCATGGCATTCTGGACCACCTTGGAACGCTTGCGATTAAGGCCTGCACGCTGGCTTGCCAGTCGCGTGATGCCCACGGATCGGGTCTGGTGCTTGGCTCGCTCGGGCCGCAGGGGTTTTCCTACCAGCCAGATAAGGCTCCGCTCGCTGAAGACGCGGCGGAGGTCTATGCAAAGATCGTCAGGATTCACGCGCCGTTCGTCGATGCCCACATCTTCGAGACGATGTCGTCTGTGGATCAGCTTAAAGGTGCGCTGATGGGGGGGAGCGTGACGGGCAAACCGGTTTGGGTCGCGGTCTCTGTTGACGATCAAGTTGGAACCAAACTGAGGTCCGGTGAGGACGTGACTGACATTTTACCGCTTCTGCAGGAATACAGACCTGCCGCGGTGCTAGTGAATTGTTCAGTGCCAGAGGCGGTCACGAAAGCGGTACCATTGCTGGCAGACTGCGGCTTGGCACTAGGAGCCTATGCGAACGGCTTCACCGGCATTCACAAGGATTTTTCCAAGGTGGGGGCAACGGTTGATATGTTATCGGCTAGGACTGATCTGTCTCCGGAAACATACGCAGATTTCGCAGACAAATGGGTGGCCGCAGGGGCAACCCTAATCGGGGGCTGTTGCGAAGTCGGCCCTGCACATATCCGAGAACTGTCTCGACGCCTCAAAGGGGCTCCAGCATGACACTTCCCAATCAAGCACGTGTCGTCATCATCGGCGGCGGCGTCATCGGCTGCTCAGTTGCCTATCATCTTGCCAAACTCGGTTGGAAAGACGTCGTCCTGCTGGAACGTAAACAGCTGACGTCCGGCACCACATGGCATGCGGCGGGTCTGATCGCGCAACTTCGTGCAACAAAGAACATGACCAAGCTGGCGAAGTACTCGCAGGAGCTTTACGGCGACTTGGAAGCGGAAACTGGCGTTGCGACTGGCTTCAAGCGATGCGGATCCATCACTGTAGCGCTCACTGAAGAGCGGCTTGAGGAGATCAATCGGCAAGCCGCGATGGCGCGATCGTTTGGAGTCATTGCAGAGCCCATTTCGCCCGAAGAGGTCAAGAAGCGCTACGAGCTTCTCAATATTGAGGGTGTGACCGGAGGGGTTTACCTGCCGCTCGATGGACAAGGGGATCCCGCGAACATTGCCCACGCCTTGGCAAAGGGGGCTCGGCAAAATGGGGCGCTCGTCAAAGAGGGTTATCTTGTCACTGACATCCACAGGGAGGGGCGCCGTGTAACTGGTGTAGCATGGGAAGATAAGAACGGAATTTCAGGCTCTATTCAGGCAGAACACGTGGTAAATTGCGGTGGGATGTGGGGTCATCAGATTGGCCGGATGGCCGGTGTGAATGTCCCGCTTCATTCGTGTGAGCACTTCTATATCGTTACGGAAAGCATTCCCGGATTGCAGCAAATGCCGGTTCTTAGGGTGCCCGATGAGTGTGCCTACTACAAAGAGGATGCCGGCAAGGTTTTGCTAGGGGCCTTCGAGCCTGTCGCAAAACCTTGGACTTTGGACATTCCAAAGGATTTCGAGTTCGATCAACTACCTGAAGATTTCGATCATTTCGAACCCATTCTAGAGGCCGCCGTCGAGCGTATGCCTGTGCTTGCTGAAGCGGGTATTCACACCTTCTTTAACGGGCCTGAATCTTTTACCCCGGATGACGCGTATCACTTGGGCCTTGCACCCGAGCTGGACAATTTCTGGGTCGCAGCCGGGTTCAACTCGATCGGCATCCAGTCGGCTGGCGGGGCGGGATCCGCATTGGCGCAATGGATGGACGCGGGTGAAAAACCGTTCGATCTGGGTGATGTGGACATCAGCCGAATGCAGCCATTTCAGGGTAACAAAACCTATTTGTTCGAACGATCGAAAGAGACTCTGGGCCTGCTTTACGCGGATCACTTTCCCTACCTTCAAAAGAAAACCGCGCGCGGCGTCCGCCGTACACCCTTCCACCAACATCTTCTAAACAACGGAGCAGTCATGGGGGAACTTGCTGGTTGGGAACGCGCCAACTGGTTTGCAGATCAGGGCCAAGAACCTGAATATAAATACTCTTGGAAGCGTCAGAATTTCTTTGACAACGTAGCGCAGGAGCACCGTGCCGTCCGCAGTAACGTCGGAATGTACGACATGTCGTCTTTCGGCAAGATCAGAGTCGAAGGACGCGATGCCGAGGCGTTCATGAACTATGTAGGAGGTGGCGATTATTCCGTACCAGTCGGGAAGATCGTCTACACTCAATTCCTCAATACGCGTGGCGGGATTGAAGCCGACGTAACTGTCACCCGACTGTCGGAAACCGCGTATTTGGTGGTGACTCCCGCGGCGACGCGACTCGCGGACGAGACGTGGATGCGCCGCAATGCCAGCGACTACAATGTGGTGATCACGGATATGACCGCAGCGGAGGGAGTTCTTGCAGTAATGGGGCCGAACGCTCGCAAACTGCTTGAGGCGGTGTCGCCTGCGGATTTCTCGAACGAAGCAAATCCCTTTGGCACAGCCCAAGACATCGAAATCGGCATGGGGCTCGCGCGCGTCCATAGGGTCACCTATGTCGGCGAATTGGGCTGGGAGGTCTATGTCGGTGCAGACCAGGCCGCGCATGTGTTTGAGACACTCCTTGAGGCCGGGCATCCGATGGATATGAAGCTGTGTGGCATGCACATGATGGATAGCTGTCGTATGGAAAAAGGCTTCCGTCACTTTGGTCACGACATCACGTCTGAAGACCATGTTATGGAGGCGGGGCTGGGCTTTGCAGTCAAGAAAGACAAGCCCGATTTTATCGGACGAGAGGCTGTGCTGGCAAAGGCTGAACAGGGTCTGAATATGCGTCTTTTGCAGTTCAAGCTGACAGATTCAGAGCCGCTTCTATATCACGCAGAGCCGATTTTGAGAGACGGCGAGATTGTCAGCTATCTGACCTCCGGCGCTTATGGGCATCACTTGGGCGCTGCCATGGGGATGGGGTACATCCCTTGCAAGGGCGAAGCGTTAGCGGATGTGCTGGCCTCCAGCTACGAGATCGATATCGCGGGAACTCGGGTCAAAGCGGAAGTGTCGTCCAAGCCGTTCTACGACCCAAAGTCGGAGCGCGTAAAAGTCTAACTCTTGCAACTGACGGGCCATGATGGTGAATGAGTTCATGACCCGTTTCAATGACATCTCTCCGAAATCCGAAGACAGCCCTGCGGGGTTGGCCTTCGCGATCTCGTCCTATTTTCTGTGGGGGTTCCTGCCACTTTATATGAAGATGCTGTCGCATGTTCCAGCAGCGGAAGTGGTGGTTCATCGGGTCATCTGGTCGATCCCGATTGCAGGGTTGGTGCTGATCCTGCTGGGACGAACTCAGGACATAAAAGAGGCTCTAACAACGCCTAAAATGCTTGCAATGGGCTGCGTCACGGCGGCGCTTATCTCGGTGAATTGGGGCATCTATGTTTGGGCTATCAATTCGGGACATGCGTTGGATGCGGCACTTGGGTATTATATCAATCCGCTATTCTCTGTGTTCATGGGGTTCGCCTTGCTGAAAGAACGCCTGAGCCGCCTTCAATGGGCGGCAATTGCATTGGCCTTTGCGGCCGTCGTGGTGCTGACGATTGACGCCGGTCGCTTGCCATTGGCAGCGATTGGACTGACCGTGTCTTGGGGGTTTTACGCCTTCTTCAAAAAGTCGCTCCCGATTGGGCCCAACCAGGGTTTCTTGCTGGAGGTGTTGATCCTCTCCGTTCCGGCACTGGCCTATTGGGGCTATCTCGGCAGCACGGGAAACAGCCATTTCGATACAGATATGTGGTTGCTTCTGGGCTGTGGCGTCGTCACGTCGGTGCCATTAATGCTATATGCCAATGGTGCAAAACGTCTTCGGCTGACAACGATTGCGATCCTCCAGTATATCGCGCCGACGATGATCTTTCTTGTGGCGGTGTTCGTCTTTGGGGAGCCATTCGGCACTGCACGTGGGATTGCCTTCCCGATGATCTGGGCGGCGCTGATCCTTTATACCTATTCCATGGTGCGAAACCGTGAGCAGTAGCGATTACAACCCACCGACCGACCCGCTGGACGTGATCCACGAGGATGCGGAGCTTTTGCTGGTCAACAAGCCGGCGGGGCTGCTCTCAGTGCCTGGCAAAGGGGAGCATTTGGAAGATTGCTTGATTTCGCGC
Organism: Litoreibacter janthinus; assembly: GCF_900111945.1. Taxonomy (NCBI): domain Bacteria; kingdom Pseudomonadati; phylum Pseudomonadota; class Alphaproteobacteria; order Rhodobacterales; family Roseobacteraceae; genus Litoreibacter; species Litoreibacter janthinus. Next base: position 786,630 of record NZ_FOYO01000001.1, read on the forward strand.
GTTCAGGTCGCTTTCCCAAGTGCGCTGTTGGTGCACAGGCTTGATCGTGACACCTCGGGGGTGATGGTTTTTGCTCTGACAAAATCTGCGCAAAGGCATCTGGGCCTGCAGTTTGAACGACGCCACACCAAGAAAGTCTATGTTGCGCTGGTGCATGGCGCGGTTGACGGGAAGAGTGGCGAAATTCATTTGCCGATGGTTGTGGATTGGCCCAATAGGCCGCTGCAACACGTGAACTTCGTCCACGGGAAACAGGCTATAACCCAGTGGCGGCGCGGCGCCGTCACCGACGGCGTTACGCGCATGAGGCTGTCACCTCTGACAGGCCGATCCCATCAGCTTCGGGTCCATATGCAGGCCTTGGGTCATCCCATTCTTGGCGATCCGTTTTACTCAGACAACGCTGACCAATACCCGCGCATGATGCTTCACGCGGAAAGCCTGAAATTGCGCCACCCAGAAGGTGGAAAGGCCATCGAGTTCAAAGCGAAGGCTCCGTTCTAGTAAGGGTTCTGGGGCGCGCGGTCTGACGACAGGGACGTTTGGGTTCGTTTAACCAACAGCTCTATCGCGTCGGCAAGATGGATTTCCGCAATACTGGCATCCCCTGCTTCAACACGCAGCTTATGTGCTTCGATCATGACGTCGGCATGAGTGCATCCGTTTGGTGGCTCGAACTTGTAACAAGCGCATTCTATCAGGAACCCAAGGGGATCCTTGAAATAGATACTGTCCATAAAGCCTCGATCTTTGTGACCGGAATGCGCGATGCCACGCTCACCTAGGCGAGCCTCAATTTGACGGAAGGTCGCGAGACTCACATTGATGGCCAAGTGGTGGACGCATCCGGCATCCGTCGGCGTGCGGCGATGCGCGCGTGAGCGGTTTTCATTTGTGAAAATAGTAATGAGGCGCCCGTCTCCCGGATCGAAATAGAGATGGCCCTCTGCGGGGTCGTCAAGGTTGGGTTGTTCGAAGACGAAGGGCATACCAAGAAGCCCCTCCCAAAAGTCGATCGAAGTCTGTCTGTCGGCCCCCATCAACGTGATGTGATGGATGCCTTGAGCTTGGATCTTGCGCATGATTGGAGCCTCCAGAAGTGGACAGCATTGATCGTAGCGAGTTTAGTCCATCGGGCAAGGGATCCGGAGAGGGTCCTTTGAATGCGAAAAGGGAGCGCGTTATGCGCTCCCTCCGTGGATCAGATTTCCCTCGCGGCTTTGGCGCTGAGGCTATTTCCAGCCGCTGACTGCCTTCACTTCAAGGAACTCCTCGATCCCGAATGCACCGCCTTCACGACCATTGCCGGACTGCTTGTAGCCGCCGAAGGGCGAGCCTTGTGCAAAGCCGGAGCCGTTCGTTTCGACCATGCCGGACCGTAGACGGCGCGCGACGCGGCGGCGCTTTTCTGTGTCTTCGGACTGGATGTAGTTGGTCAGGCCATAGGGCGTGTCATTCGCCATTTCGATGACCTCAGCTTCGCTATCGAAGGGCATGAGGCACATGACCGGGCCGAAGATCTCTTCTTTATAGATCGTCATGTCTGGGGTCACGTCAGTGAACACCGTGGGGCGGGCATAGAACCCGCGGTTCAGTCCGTCCGGGCGCCCAGTGCCGCCTGCCAAAAGCGTTGCCCCTTCGTCGATGCCTTTCTGGATCAGGTCCTGCACTTTGTTGAACTGCATTTCAGAAACCAGTGGCCCAATATGGCCGCCGTCTTCAGAGGCCGGGGCAACTTTGGTGTTCTCGGCAGTCGCCTTCGCTTGGGCGACAGCTTCCTGATAGCGGGAGCGTTCAACGAACATCCGCGTTGGAGCGTTGCAGCTTTGACCAGTGTTGCGGAAGCATCGAGCGGCACCATCGGTCACTGCGTTGTCACGCGCATCCGCAAAGATGATGTTCGCGCCCTTGCCGCCCAATTCTAGCGATACGCGCTTGAGCGTGTCCGCTGCAGCCTTGGTGATCAGCTTGCCTGCGCGGGACGAGCCAGTGAAAGACACCATGTCCACATCTGGATGCGCTGACAGTTGCGATCCTACGCCCGGTCCGTCGCCATTCACCATGTTATAGACGCCAGCAGGGAAGCCCGCCTCGTCCATGAACTCAGAGAACAGGATGCCGGACAGTGGAGCAATCTCGGACGGTTTCAGAACCACGGTGCAGCCTGCGGCAAGCGCGGGCACAACTTTCAGCACAATCTGGTTCATCGGCCAATTCCATGGCGTGATGAGTGCACAGACGCCAATGGGTTCGCGCAACGTCATTTCGGAGTCAGTGTACGGTGTATCGAACTCGAACTTTTCAAAGGCTTTGATGAACCCCTCAAGGTGCCATGAGCCCGCGCCCACTTGCTGTGCTCGGGACATCTTGATCGGCGCGCCCATCTCGGTCGACATGGCCTGCGCCATGTCTTCTGACCGTTTGTTGTAAACCCCCAGAAGCTTCTTCAGCAGCGCCATTTTTTCGGCTTTCGGTGTGAAAGCCCAATCTTCAAACGCGGCGCGGGCGGCGGCGACAGCGGCGTTGGTGTCGGCCTCGGAGCCAAGCGAAATCGTGGCGCATACTTCCTCGTTCGAGGGGTTAATCACGTCAAAGTCGTTCGCAGCAACGGGTGCGACCCATTGACCGTTTATGTAGAATTTCTTGAGATTGGACATGGGAAGCTCCGTTCGGGGGTGTGTAAGGCTCTGGCGATCATTATATCGGTGACAGAAACCACAAATGGAAGGGGACCGCCATGGGCCTGCGCATTAACGACACTATTCCGAACATCACCGTAACGACCGATCAAGGCGATATCAGCCTGCACGATTTCGTAGGCGACAACTGGGCTGTTATTTTTTCGCACCCGAAAGACTTCACTCCGGTTTGCACAACCGAATTTGGCGCCGTTGCACAACTCGCAGACGAATGGGCCAAACGCGGCACCAAAGTTCTGGGTGTATCCGTGGACGGGGTCGAGGATCACGTCAAATGGAAGCGCGACATCGAGCAAGTCGCCAAAGCCAAAGCCGAGTTTGCAATTGTCGCAGATGAAGACCTGAAAATGGCCAAAGCCTTCGACATGCTTCCAGCCGAGGCCTACCTGCCCGACGGCCGCACTCCCGCAGACAGTGCCACTGTACGGTCCGTGTTCATCGTGGGGCCGGACAAGCAACTGAAGCTGTCCATGACCTACCCAATGACTGTTGGTCGTAATTTTGCGGAAATCCTGCGCGCGCTGGATGGCCTGCAAATGGCAGCCAAAGGAGTTGCAACGCCAGCCAACTGGCAGCTTGGTCAGGATGTGATCGTGCCAACGTCGGTCAGCGCAGAAGACGCAGTCGCGAAGTTCGGCGAAGTCACAGAAGTGCTGCCTTACCTGCGGACGGTCAAAGCCCCCGTCTAAGCGCGACCACGCTGACAAACATGAAGGCCGACCCAATCGGGTCGGCCTTCATGTTTCAAAGGGAATGTCGGGTTAGTGCAGCACAACCTTCGTGCCCATTGGCACCTGCTGGTAGAGGTGCGCGATATGGGCATTTGTCAGTCTCACGCAGCCGTTGGAGATGGCTGACGCAATGGTCCATGGCGCGGACGTGCCGTGAATGCGCAAGAACGTGTCGCCCTTGCCCGGTGCGAACAGATACAGCGCCCGGGATCCTAGCGGGTTGCTTGGCCCGCCGGGCTGCCCGTCTTCCCATTTTTTGTAGGAAGCTGGATCGCGCTCGATCATTTCCTGCGTCGGCGTCCAGGCAGGCCACTCTTTCTTGGCTCCCACGGTAAAGCTGCCAGACTCGTAAAGACCCGCACGGCCAATCCCGCAAGTGTAGCGGATCGCTTTGCCTTCAGGCAGCGTCCAATAAAGAGCAAAGGCCCGTGGATCGACGTGGATCTGGCCCGCTGGCAAATCGCCTTGCAGCGTCACGATGCGTGGTTTGTATTCCTCTGGCATAACCCAAGGCTTGCGCTGCGCAAGCGCGGGTGTGCCGACTGCAGCAGCGGCGATAGATGTTGTCAGAAGTGTGCGACGGTTGATCATTCTTTATCCCTTCCTGTCCTCCCAAAACGTCCGAGAGGCGGCATTGTTCACGCAGTTTAGCGAAGAAATGCTGCAAGGGGCAATAACACCCGTGTGATCATTGCCGTTCAGGGCCAAAAAAGAAGGGTGACCACCGCTAAGGTGGTCATCCGGTCGTGTTTCTGGTGTCGCTCTCTCTAGGAAAGGTTCTTGGCGAAATGCGCCAAGGTGCGGTCCCAAGCCAACTGCGCCGCCGCTTCGTCGTAGCGCGGGGTCGTGTCGTTGTGGAAGCCGTGGTTCGCACCCTCGTAGATGTGCGCTTCGTAGGTTTTGCCGTTCTCTTTGAGCGCCGCCTCGTAAGCTGGCCATCCGGCGTTGATACGTTCATCCAGCCCGCCGTAGTGGATCAGCAGAGGGGCTTGAATGTCGGCCACGTCAGACGCCTGCGGCTGGCGCCCGTAGAAGGGCACAGAGGCCGCCATGTTCGGATAGGCGACGGCCAGTGCATTGCACACGCCACCGCCATAGCAGAATCCGACAGCGCCGACTTTTCCAGTGGAGCCTTCGTGGTTCACCAAGAACTCGAATGCGGCGAAGAAGTCTTCCATCAGCTTCGCGCCATCGAGTTCTTTTTGCATTGAACGACCTTCATCGTCATTGCCAGGGTAGCCGCCAAGTGGCGTCAGACCGTCCGGTCCGAACGCTAGGTAGCCGGCCTTTGCTGCGCGTCGGACGACGTCTTCGATATATGGATTGAGCCCACGATTTTCATGGATGACCAATACAGCCGGCAGTTTGCCCGTCGCGCCTGCAGGTTTGGCCATCAGGCCTTTGATAGTGCCGTGACCGTCGGGACTTTCATACTCGACCGTCATGGTTTCGATTTCGGGATCGTCCGGGGCGACCTGTTGCGCCAGTGCGTAGTTCGGCTGCAAGCTTTCAAGCACGGCAGCAGCGGTCACGCCTGCCGCTACATATTTTGTTGCGTTGGTCAAAAACGCGCGCTTGGTCATCTTGCCATGGACATAGCCATCATAGAGTTCCAGTAGGCGGGGATCAAAGTCAGAGGCTTTCTTGCGTTGCATTGAAGTCGCTCCTTGAGATGAATCTGAACCTCAAACCATAGCGCCAACGCAGCGTTCGGCAATCGTTGCTGGGAACACAAAAAAACCCCGGTGTTTCCACCGGGGTTTTCTGGGTTCAGAGCTGCGCGAGGATTACTCCTCTGCGGCTTCTTCTTTTTTGACTTCTTCGCCAGTTTCCTGATCGACGACTTTCATCGACAGGCGCACCTTGCCGCGATCGTCAAAGCCCAGCAGTTTGACCTTCACTTCTTGGCCCTCTTTGAGGACGTCGGAAGGGTGGTTCAAACGGCGGTTCTCGATTTGGGACACGTGGACTAGACCGTCGCGCTTGCCAAAGAAGTTCACGAAGGCGCCGAAGTCGACGATCTTCACGACGGTACCGGTGTAAACCGCACCTTCTTCTGGCTCTGCAACGATCGAGTGGATCATGTCGTAGGCTTTCTTGATCGCGTCGCCGTTCGGGCTTGCAATCTTGATGACGCCTTCGTCATTGATGTCCACTTTGGCACCAGAGACTTCCACAATCTCGCGGATCACTTTACCGCCGGACCCGATCACTTCGCGGATCTTGTCCGTTGGAATTTGCATGGTTTCGATACGCGGTGCGTGCACCGAGAATTCGCCAGCAGAGGACAGGGCTTTGTTCATCTCGCCAAGGATGTGCAGACGGCCAGCTTTGGCCTGAGCCAGAGCGGTTTTCATGATTTCCGGCGTGATGCCTGCAACCTTGATGTCCATTTGCAGCGAGGTGATGCCGTTCTCGGTACCAGCCACTTTGAAGTCCATGTCGCCAAGGTGATCTTCGTCGCCCAAGATGTCAGACAGAACCGCGTAGGAGCCGTCTTCTTCGAGGATCAGACCCATTGCCACACCAGCAACCGGTGCTTTCAAAGGCACACCAGCGTCCATCATGGACAAAGAGCCACCACAAACGGACGCCATAGAGGACGAGCCGTTGGATTCGGTGATCTCGGAGACCAGACGGATTGTGTACGGGAAGTCGGTGGGTGCTGGCAGAACGGCCTGAAGAGCGCGCCATGCAAGTTTGCCGTGACCGATTTCACGACGGCCGGGAGGGCCAAAGCGACCAACTTCACCAACCGAATAGGGAGGGAAGTTATAGTGCAGCAGGAAGTTCGACTTATACATGCCTTGCAGGCTGTCGATCATCTGCTCGTCATCGCCGGTACCCAGCGTGGTCACAACCAGACCTTGAGTTTCGCCACGTGTAAACAAGGCAGAACCATGGGTCCGTGGCAGCAAGCCTACTTCGGAAACGATTGGACGGATGGTGTCCAGATCGCGGCCGTCGATGCGCTTCTTGTTCTTCACCACATCGCCACGCAGGACGGTGGATTCGAGCTTCTTCAGTGCCGCGCCAAGGTTTTCGTCGTTAAGCTGCTCTTCGGAAAGGCCCTCTTTAGCGGTCGCTTTGGCTGCAGCAACAGCGGCGGTACGCTCTTGCTTGTCGGTGATTGCGTAAGCTGCGCGCATTGCGTCTTCGCCTGATTTCTTAACGGCCTCAAAGAGGTCAGAGTAATCAGGAGCGGAGAAGTTGAACGGCTCTTTCGCGCAATCTTCTGCGAAGTCGATGATCAGGTCGATTGCTGGCTGGATTTGTGCGTGGGCGAATTCTACCGCGCCCAGCATTTCTTCCTCGGTCAGCTCGTAAGCTTCCGATTCCACCATCATCACGGCGTCTTTGGTGCCGGCGACAACAAGGTCCAAACGCTGCTCTGGATTGTAGCGCAGGTTGTGCATGTCATCGAGTTCAGGGTTCAGAATATATTCGCCATCCTCATAGCCTACGCGGCAAGCAGCGATTGGGCCCATGAAAGGCGCGCCAGAGATGGTTAGCGCAGCGGAGGCCGCGATCATTGCAACCATATCTGGGTCATTCACCAGATCGTGGGACAGCACGGTGCAGATCACGAGAACTTCGTTTTTGAAGCCAGGAACAAACAGCGGGCGGATCGGACGGTCGATCAGGCGGGATGTCAGCGTCTCTTTTTCAGTTGGACGTGCTTCGCGCTTGAAGAAACCACCAGGGATTTTACCGGCGGCGTAGTATTTCTCGTTGTAGTGTACGGTCAGCGGGAAAAAGTCCTGACCTGGTTTTTGCTCTTTGGCAAAAGTTACGGCGGCCATAACAGAGGTCTCGCCGTAGGTGGCAATCACGCAGCCGTCAGCCTGACGGGCAATCTTGCCGGTTTCGAGAGTCAGCGTTTCTTCGCCCCACTCGATGGATTTTTTAGTCACGTTAAACATGTATCGTTTCCTATCAGGGAGCACTCCCGGCCTTCCGGGTCTCCCGTTTGAATGGCGGCCCCATTGCCGCCGACCCCAATCCTTCGCATGAGCGCCGGGGTCAGGGCGCACAGTCTCAGATGTGCGGGCTATATAGGGGTTTTAAGCATTTGGGAAGAGGTCGCGCGTTGTCTCACGCGTCAACATTCGTCGCTGCATCACTTGCCGATCGACCAAAGTGTTCTGTGCAGCTCTAAGCCTGTCGACCGCGGGGAAGCTTTGAGATGCCGAACGCCTTGCGCGCCGTGACCAAGCGAAGGTCCTCGGGGTCCATTCCGAGGCTGAGGATGGTCTCCCGATCATACCGAGCTTTGGCGGTCTCTTGATCATACCGCGTGCCAAAAATCGAGTCGATCCAGCCCATGCCAAAGCTGACATGGAACGTAGCATCGTGATCTTGAAAATGGTGGATGAGGTGGCTCTGCGTGATCTTTTGCCCGAACCAGCCCTTCTTGACCTTTAGATGCGCCAGCGTGTGGCAGTACTCGTAGAAAGTGAACGCCGATATAGACCCGACAAACAAGGCGACCGCCGTAAGCGCCGCCGCCGCCGTAAGGCCAACAAACGGCCACAGGACGGCAGTGTGGATGGCGAACGAGATCAGGGCAAATCGAACGGCATACCAATGGTCGTCGCCCGTAAAGAACTCTGCGTCAGTCGGGAATTCGTGATGGGAGATATGGGCGCGGTAAAGCGCGTTGAATGTGGATTGCTCCGTCGGCGGTTCGCGATGGTAGATGAAGCGATGCATCACGTATTCGGTGAGGAACTGCAGCACCATTCCGTAAGCGAGCGCCACTAGAAACCACGGCGAAAATGCAAAGATGAAAACAGCCATGCCCACCAACCAGAGCGGTAACAATCGGTGCAACGTGCCCATGTTTATGAGGACGCGGAAGGTTTCGAGCATGGCGGCATCTCCCCGATAGACTGCAACCATTCAAGAAGGCGCGGCGGCTTGGGTCAATGATTACGTTGCGTTTTGCTGCGGCGCACCTTCGCGTTCAAGACGCTGGGCGCGGACTGATTGCGGAAGCCATCTGTGATTGGGTTCTCGTGTCGGGTGGTGGAACCGGAAACGCAAAACGCCCACCAAAAGGCGGGCGTTCACGAAACTCTTGGTCGGCTGCGGAAATGCTCTCCCGAGGGAGCGCTGGTTCCGCGTACCGTCGCTTATCGACGGATGCCGAGGCGTTTGATGAGGTCTTGGTAACGTGCCTCGTCTTTGCCTTTGGTGTAATCCAGAAGCTTACGACGCAGAGCAACCATCTTCAAAAGACCACGACGACCGTGGTTGTCTTTCTTGTGGGTTTTGAAGTGCTCAGTCAGGGTGGTGATGCGCGAGGTCAGAATGGCAACCTGAACTTCAGGCGAACCAGTGTCGCCCTCTTTGGTTGCAAATTCCTTCATCAGGCGTGCTTTTTCTTCAGCTGTGATCGACATCGGGGTCTCCTTTTAAAGGTTAGTGTGAATGGCGCAGGCCGGGATGTCGTCCAGCAAGGCCCATGGAGTGTCCGGCCAGTTCAATGGCGGATGGGCGCGTATAGGTCGTTTGGCTGAAAAAGGGAAGCCCGAATCTTCGCTTGCTGAAAGGTACGGAATCCCTGCCATCACGGCCCGAAGAGAGCGGCTTTTAACCCTGAATCGAGGCACAAATGAGCACCCATTGAAGCGTTGTTCGCGGTTTGGAAACAATGACCTAACTGTGGCCGAAGTTTGGCAAGAATATGGCGATTTCTCTGGCGGCCCACCGAAACCTTAACATAGTGTTAACAAAGTAAGTTTTTGATTGTTCCTGGGGAGTGAAATCATGATTGGAATTGTAGGCCTTTTGGCTCTTGTCGGTTTGCTGAGTGCAATCTTTGATTCCGACTCTGACGACGGTGAAACTGTGGTTGAGCCACCAGAGCCAACAGGGCTTGTTGGGACCAATGACGACGACATCCTGACTGGCACGATTGACGTCGACATCATGGAAGGCCATGCGGGCGATGATGTGATCTCGGGCCTTGAGGGCGACGACGTTATCGCAGCGGGTCGCGGCGACGACACCGTGAATGGTGGCGACGGCAATGACGATCTGCGGGGCAGCTTCGGCAATGACACTATACTGGGCGATGCCGGTAATGATCTCATCAACGGCGGCGCCGGAGATGACAACCTTGATGGCGGCGAAGGCAACGACACGCTCATCGGCGGTGCGGGTCTCGACATCCTGCTAGGCGGTGCTGGGGACGATATTCTTGGTGGCGGCGGCGATGCCGACCTGATGAACGGCGGTGAGGGCAATGACCAGTTGAACGGTGGCAGCGGTGCTGACGTGCTTCTGGGCGGTGATGGCGACGACCTTTTGGAAGGTGACGGCGGCGACGATACTCTCGACGGCGGCTTGGGGAATGACATTCTGGCTGGCGGTGCAGGCAATGACTTCGTCAATGGCGACGACGGTGACGATGACGTTCGTGGCGGCCTAGGCGATGACATTCTTGCCGGTGGTGCAGGTGAAGACCTGATCAATGGCGGTCAAGGCAATGATTTGCTGCTTGGCGCTTACGATCCGGATGGCGAGTTCGGTCCTTTGGATGCTGACGGTGCGGACATGCTGTTTGGTGCAGAAGGCGACGACGTGATCTATATCGGCTCTGGCGATACAGCCACTGGCGGCGAGGGCGCGGATACGTTCGCTTCCGGCACGATCGTTCGTCCGGGCGAAGCTGGCATTGTGACTGACTTTGATCCTGCCGAAGACACGATCGAGTTGCATTATGACGGCACACTGGGCGACGCGCCTGAAGTGACGCTGGTGACGAACGCCGACGGCTCGGCCAGCATTGCGATGGACGGCAATGTCGTCTTGATCATCAAAACGCCGGGCGATCTGGCGGTTGAAGACATTGTTCTGGACGACTCGCTTTTTGTTGACGCTCCTGCGGCAGCTGCAGTGGCGGCTGCTGAAGAATCTGTTGAAGCAACTCCGGTTGTTGCGAACGAGCCAACAGAGGTGGCTGCAGTAGCTTAAGCCTGCGGCAAGTCTAATCTGACCTGAAAAAGGCCCCGAAGCAGTCAAGCACTGCTTCGGGGTTTTCTTCCATTACAAAGTGACCACTCACGCAAGAGCTGTCGCTGACGTCCAGGGCCCAGTTGCGCCAGATCAGCGCGGGGTCACCTGTTTGGCCTGGAAACCCACCCTCTGCCCACAGAAACCGAAGCGGCGCTGCAATTTTCTTGCCCGCAATGCGGTCGGCTTCGTCCAGCTTCCGGTCAAAGGTCGCCCCCGAGCGATAATCCGCACACATTGCATGGATGCGCTCGGGTATACGGGATTGCGCGCGGTAACTTTCCAGCGCGGCTGCGGGGAGGATGTCCAGTGACTTCGCGTTGGTCCAGCTGCGCAAAGTGTGGTCGATATAAGCTGTTGGGTCGGCGTTGATCATATGCTCTGGCAGCGGGTGTGGTTGGGCGAGGAACGTCCAGTGATACCCTTTCAGAGCCAGATCAGCGCACCAGGCATTCCAAAAATCGCCTGTGGGAACAATTTCTATAATGCCCAGTCGGTTGAGCCTGTCGGGATGGTCCAAAGCAAATCGGTATGCCACACGCCCCCCGCGATCATGGCCCAACACATGCGCCTTTTCGTGGCCGAAATGGTCAAGGATGCCCACAAGATCCAAGGCCATCTGGCGCTTGGAATAAGTCGTGTGGTCAGGGCAGTCGTCGAACGGTGCGTCACTGTCGCCATATCCGCGCAAGTCCGGCACGATGCAGGTGAAATGCTCGGCCAGAACCGGTGCAATGTTCAGCCAGCACATGTGGTTTTGCGGATACCCGTGAAGCAGGACCAAAGCCGGGCCGCTGCCACCGACATGGACAGAAAGCCGGATGCCGTCAGTCACGACGTCATGTCGGGCGAAGCCTGGAAGTGCGGAGTTATCTGAGGTCATTGTGCTAATCCGTTTCTAGGCGAGCGGGCCCGGCGAAAGCCAAAGCTCTGGCTGCTGTGCGTAGGCGATATAGAGCGGATGCTTGGGGTGGCCGGCTTTGCTGAGGCCCAAGTGGTAAAGCGGCATACCAGTGTCGCGCATCAGGTCTTCGACCTGTGGCCCACGGTCCAGATGGGCTCCGTGGGTCCCCCACGCTGCAATCACCGTGTCCGCCCAATTGCAGGCTTCAGTGATTGCTGTGTCATTGGCAGAACCAACAGGTTCGGCGGCTTTGCGCATCTTGAACGGGTCGGTGTCGCGCCATGCAAAGATATTACAAACCCTGAATGACCCGTACCCTAGCGCGCGGGCGCGACGCTCACAGCGCTCGACCGTCGGATCATTTTGCACTTCTGTTGCTGTCGACGGGTTCAGCATCACGAACGAGACTTTCTGGCCGCCTTCATCCCAAATCCGTGTCAGGGCATAGCGATAGCGTTCGCAATCGGAATAAACGGCTGTCGAGGCAGCGTCACCTTTGAGATGTGTGCGGGTGATCATGGGCTGGTTTGTGCCAGCCCGTGACGTTTGGTTCAAGCCTCGGTCTTTTGCGAAAACGGGCCGCGCTCGATCACATAGACGGCGACCAGTGCGTAGAAAATGTGCCCCCAGAACGCGACCCAAGTGATCCCTGTGAACCCAAGGAAGGGCGCGTTGCCAGCGATCAGATGGGCGACGAAGTACAGGGCGAAGACCCAAAGCCCGATGCCATATGCGGTCGCAGTAATCATCCAATGCAGGTTCGGGAGGATCTTGCGTTGGATTGGGCGGGCCACCAGCAGGTACCCAAGGGTATAAACGAACATGCCAGTCAGGACGTGCATGATGTCACCTGCACCCTTCGGGACGGCACCGAAAATCGTTTTTAACGTGGCGGTCGCAAGGCCGACAGGGGCGAGCTTGGCGAAACCGAAGGCTGGGGATAGCCCTTGGCCGAAAAGGTCGAAAGCGACAGTGCCGAGGGCTCCGGCAAGAAGAATGGTCCAAATTTGACGCTGCATGAAGTGCTCCAGAATTGATGTGTTGCACTCTTTGTGCAGCCTGGATGCACTTATGAACAGGTGCCTCACGCAAACGCGTGATTTGCTCGATTGACGCACCTTAACTGTAACATTCAGCTGTGTTTCTGTGAAACAATGCCCCACATCTGCGTGAGATCGCGCGCGCCTCGGCCCGAATTGTTACAGGTCGGGCGTGTTGAACACTCGCGAAGGGTGCAATTCTCCCGCTTTGTAGCGACCAACTGCGACGGCTTTACCATTCAGCGACGCCCATGCTTCGTCCCCGTATTCAACACCAGATCCAATAACCAAGCCGGGGTTCCCGTTGCGCAGCTTGACCGCGCCGCTTTCGGTTGTTGGCAACTCGGGAAGGTCAACAAGCCCGATTTCCAATGGCCCTAGGAACTCCATGATGGCGTCGGTCTTGGCGACTGCGTCAAGTTCTTCAAGCGTTACACCATCCTCGACGTCGAAGGGTCCGGACCAAACACGCCGCAACTCGCGGACGTGACCGTAGCAACCCAACATCTCCCCTAGATCGCGCGCGATGGAGCGCACGTAACCGCCCTTGCCACACACCATTTCTAAGGTGACGTGATCTGCGTCGGGGCGTTCTACAAGGATCAGGCTTTCAACAAACAGTGGGCGCGCTGCGATCTCGACCTCTTCCCCATCGCGGGCCAATTTGTAGGCGCGCTGGCCGTCGATCTTCACCGCTGAGAATTGTGGTGGCACCTGCATGATGTCGCCCGTCAAAGCTGGCAGTGCCGCGACGATATCATCGTCAGATGGGCGGTCGGTGCTTTCCGCAAGAACCTCGCCTTCTGCGTCATCGGTATTGGTCGATTGGCCCAATCGCACGGTAAAGCGGTAAGCTTTCATTGCGTCGGTGACAAAAGGAACGGTTTTCGTTGCCTCACCAAGGGCCACAGCCAAAACGCCAGTCGCGTCGGGGTCCAAAGTGCCAGCATGGCCCGCCTTCTTGGCGTCAAAAGCCCAGCGGACTTTGTTCACGACCGAGGTGGACGTGATCCCGGCAGGTTTGTCGATGACGACCCAACCGGAAATATCGCGACCTTTTTTGCGGCGTCCCATTCTGTGCTCCTGCTTGCGAAGATCGGGTGCTATTGCGCGTGGGGTCGCGCGTCAATCCCCCGCTTATTGCGACGGGAGAGCCTGCCCGATAATCGGCCCCATGCGGGGCCCAACATCGGATCGGCCAAGCTGTTTGGAAAACAGTCGCGAGACGGTGCCGTCAAGAAACAGTGCGTTCGGGCTGTCGAGCACGTCGCGGAACAGTGTCGCCATATCGTGGAAGCGTACAATCCCGTTCGAAATCACAAAATGCGACCTACCCTTGCCGTCTACGCCGACGCCGTTGCGCCGTTTGCGAGAGGTGCTTTGGGGCGTAAATCTCGGGTGGAGCGCACCGTCGATGACCAGCATCGGCCCTGATTGCGTTGCAATGCGGCACGCTGGTGGTTTGGCTGCAAACTTTCGGCTTTCGATGACACGTGCGGTCCCGTCTTCCACGCAATACACGCCGTTTGGAAGCAGCCCGAAATTGCCCGGACCTTCGCGGGTCACAAGTCGGGCCTGTTCCTGAAAGCTGGAAATGAACAGCCCGACAGCGCGACGATCCTCGTGATACATCCCGCCATTCATCGCAAAGGTCAGGGTCTTGCCCTCTTCAGCCAGCATTTCCCGAAGCGAGAAGAACTCGCCGACGACCTGATCGTCATTGTCTCTGAGCCACAGATTCAGCGTGGAGGGGTTCTCGACTGTGCAAACTGTGTAGCTGTCGCCAAGGTGGGACAGATCACGGCAGCCCTCCGCCAGCGCTGGGCTGGTGAACAGGAGCGCTAGGGCTGCGGCTTTAATCCGCGCCCGCATCATCGTCCTTGGCCAGATCTCGGCGCACAGCCTCACTGGCGAAAAGCCGGTTGGTCTCGTCCATGCGGTCGAATGTATCGTCGAGCATGAAGCGGATGTCTGGCGAATGCTTCACTGACATCTGCTTGGTAATCAGGTGGCGGATCTCTCCCTTGTTGCGCGCCAGCGCCGCCAAGGCCTCTTCTTTGTCTTTGCCGCCCAAAGGCAGCACAAAAGCCGTAGCGATACGCAGGTCTGGCGTGACGCGCACCTCGCTCACTGTGATCGACATGCGGTTCAGGTCCGGGTCGTGAATCTCCCCACGGCTCAGTGTTTCCGACAGGGTGCGCCGGATCAGTTCGCCTACGCGAAGTTGTCGTTGCGATGGGCCAGCGCCCGCGAATTTTGAATTCTTTGCCATGGTCTCGCACTTAAGCCCCTTGCCAGTCCCTTGCAACAGGTCCTACACCCTTCGGGCTATAACATATGAGGGTTTCGCAATGACAGGCATCGTTATTACGGGTGCATCGGGCCGCATGGGGCAGATGTTGATCGAGACCGTTCAGGCCTCCGATCACGCGCATTTGGTCGGTGTGACGGAGCGTGAGGGCCACCCGTGGGTCGGGCAGGACCTAGGGCTCGCAATGGGCCAGACCGAGATGGGTGTGCCTGTGGTGTCCGACGCCATCGAGGTTGTTAAAGACGCGCAAGCGATCATTGATTTCACCGCCCCCGCTGCGACTGTGGCCATGGCTGAACTGGCAGCACAGGCCCGCGCGGTGCATGTGATCGGCACGACGGGTCTCAGCGACGATGATCTGGCCAAAATCAAAGCCGCCGCCCGCCACGCGCCGATTGTGCGCGCTGGCAACATGAGCCTTGGGGTGAACCTGTTGGTGCAGCTGACCAAGAAAGTCGCCGCTGCCTTGGATGAAGACTACGATATCGAGGTTGTCGAAGCGCACCACCGCCACAAAGTCGACGCGCCCTCTGGGACTGCGCTCATGTTGGGCGAGGCTGCCGCAGAAGGTCGTGGCGTGGCGCTGAATGACGTCAAAGACAGCGGCCGCGACGGCATCACCGGCGCACGCAAACGCGGCGATATCGGTTTCTCTGCCATTCGTGGTGGCGATATCGTGGGAGAGCACGACGTAATCTTCGCCGCCGATGGCGAGCGCATCGTGCTGCGCCACCTCGCAACCGACCGCGCGGTCTTTGCCCGAGGGGCGCTGAAGGCCGCACTGTGGGGGCAGGGCAAAGGTCCGGGCGAATACGATATGCTGGATGTGCTGGGGCTTTAGAGAAGCGGGTATGCGGGACGAAGCGGTCTTTGGGTTTACGTTTACGAGTAGCCGCTACTCTTAAACTTCGTTGGTTATTCTAAACACCATGACAAAGCTCATCGGCAAGCCGATGCCAGAGTGTTCGACGTTCCACCATGCATTCGAGATATGTTTCGGCAGTTCCTCAAAGTATTCCAAAGTTAGGCCTGAATTGATGCCTCCCATCACTATGTCTGACATTTTGTGACTGAAAGAAGCGTTTGGAGTGGCTTGATAGCTCTCACCGCCATAGTAATCTAGGCCACTATCGTCGATGTAGGCCTCTTTCCGAAAATACGATAACTCCCAATTGATTGGATCATCGGCATGTCCCGGTTCAAACATCATTAAGATCGAGTGATGCTCGTAAATGAAGATTACCCCATCTGGCGCGAGAAGCTTTTCTATCTTTGAGAAGAACCTGTCTATGTCAGGCATCCAGCTCAAGACACCAATGGTTATCATTACAATGTCAAAACTGGAGTGATATTCTCTTGGTATTTCGTGCGCTTCACAACATACGAATTCCACATCCTTTCCGGCGGCTTTGGCCAAATCGTTACCTTGATCGACAAATCCTTGTGCACCATCAAACCCAACACATCGAGCAGCCCCAAGTGTTTTGCAAGACAGTAACTCGACACCGTTGTTGCAGCACACTTGAGCGACGCTTTTCCCGTTCACTCCCAAGCGCTTCAAGTGTGCGGTTGCTGTGTCATCCAGAACCGAAAATCTCGGCCTGCAAACGCGCTCCAGTAACTCGGATTGATTATGGCGTGCATGTATTGGGGCAACCTCGTCCCAAGCGCTGAGGTTTGCTTGTATGTATGCGTTGTCTGATTGGCGTTTCTTCATCGCAATTCTTCCGCTCTTAGTAAAAAAGCACGGTGCTGATGCGAAAAGCAAGCCTTCTGGCCGCAGGTAGTCAAAAGTGAGTGGCTTCAACTCGTTCTACTAAGCGGGCATTCGAGAATACTGCCGAAGTTGACCGTTTGGGCTCAAAGCGGCCCTTCGCCTAAAAATCGACCGCAATTCCCATACCTTCCCAATCGCCAAATCGAAAAGGCTCTTTGTCTTCGTTACGGGTCAAACCCCGCCTTCTCCCCCCGACTGATCCAAATCCCGCAACGGGCCGTATCTTTCCCAAAGCCACTGGGAGAATGACGCCATGACTGCACTTAGACTTTCGCCCTACGCTGCCGCCTTTCTGGCGTGCATGGCGCTGCCGGCCGCTGCGTTTGACCGCATATCGACCAAGTCGGAATTCGTGAGAACTGTCAGCGGAAAAGACCTGACGATCTTTGGAATATCCGTCACCGTGCAGCCGGATGGAGGCATCGGAGGCAAGGCGTACGGGCGCAAGGTAGAGGGCCAATGGAGCTGGCGTGATGGCTATTTCTGCCGGGATTTGTTCTGGGGTGACATGGACCTTGGCCCGAATTGCCAAGAAGTCCGCGTGAACGGGGACGTGATCCGCTTTCAATCCGACAAAGGCACGGGTCGCTTTGCAGACCTGACGATGCGTTAAGGCGCGGGCCTAGAAATCGACCGCGATCCCTTTTCGTTCCCAATCGCCGTAGCGCACGGGTTCCGGCCCGTCGCGGCCGCCAAGCTCGCTTGGCAGTTTCAGATCTTTCTCGGCCTTCTTGCGCGCGGCGGCTTCTTCCAACGCGCGAATGGCCTCTGGGGGCAGGTCTTGCTTGTCTGTCATGTCCCGCGTCCTTGTTCCGGTCCTCCGCTTGATATACGGCCCATGGGCAAGGAGACAAGTATGGCGCGACACGAGACCACAACCCCTTCCGGCCTTCACGCAAGACGTGCGGCAGTTCAACTGCTGCGCGGTGTGCTTGAGGAGAAGGAACAGCTTTCGGTTCTGCTGGGCAGCGGCGTGCTGGACCGGTTGGAGCCTGCGGACCGCGCAAGGGCGCAACGGTTGGCGACGACCACGCTGCGCGAGCTGGGTCGGGCCGACGTGGTGATCTCGCAGTTCGTCGAAAAAATGCCGCCCGAGGTGGCGCTGAACATTTTGCGCCTCGCTGTTGTTGAATTGTGCGTCGAAGGCGAAGCGCCGCATGGCGTGGTTGATAGCGCGGTGAACCTGATGAAGCGCTCCGGCCGCTCGCCGCGCATGGCGGGACTGGCGAACGCAGTGTTGCGGAAGGTTGCCACCGAAGGCCCGCAGATGTGGGCGGATATCCCTGCGTCCCCGATGCCCAAATGGCTGCGCCCGCGCGTCGTGCATCTGTTCGACGAAGAAACAGTGCAAGCAATCGAAGCCGCGCATCTGGCAGGCGCCCCGTTGGACATCACCCTTCGGGACGAGACAAAAGCAGAGTATTGGGCTGAGCAACTGGGCGCCGAAGTGCTGCCGACGGGTTCCCTGCGGGGAACCGGCTCCATGCAAGTCACTGAACTTCCTGGATTTGCGGAAGGCGCGTGGTGGATTCAAGACGCCTCGGCCGCCATCGCGGCCCGTATGCTGAATGCCCAAAAGGGCGAGGCCGTGCTTGATATGTGCGCGGCCCCTGGCGGCAAAACGATGCAATTGGCGGCGACCGGAGCCGACGTCACTGCGCTGGACATCTCGGCTGAGCGAATGGCGTGGGTCGAAGAGAATTTGCAACGCACCGGCCTGACCGCGAAACTAATGGTGGAGGACGCGCTGAATGTGCCGGACGATGTGCTCTACGACGCGATCCTGTTGGACGCCCCGTGTTCCGCTACGGGCACGATCCGGCGTCACCCTGACCTGCCGTATGTCAAGGACGGCAAGCAGCTGGACGAGTTGTTTGCGTTGCAATCCGATATGATCGACACGGCTGTCAGCCTGCTGAAACCCGGCGGACGTATGGTCTTCTGCACCTGTTCGCTGCTGTTCGACGAAGGGGAACGTCAGGCCAAAACCGCGATGGAGCGGCATGGATTGACCGAGATCGAGCCGGACATGAAAGGACTTGAACCTGAATGGCGTAGCCGCGTTGGCGGCTTGCGGTTGTCGCCAAGCTATTGGTCGGACCGTGGCGGAATGGACGGTTTTTTCATGATTGCGCTACGCAAGCCTGAATAATCGGTGACAGCTCTGCGATGCCCGCGTAGAATCGCAGGCAAAAGAAGCAGACGAAAAGTCGGTGATATGAGCATTGGGGCTAAAGTCGCACCATCCTTTGGGGTGGAGCGCAATCTTACGTTTATGGACAAGGTGCATGCCCGGCTGAGCGCCATGCGTGCGCAGGCAACAGGCTTTGTGTCACAACCAGAGCCGCGCACCATAGGGTCGTTCGCCAAAGGCAAGCAACTTGCGGCGGGCAATTTCCAGTTCGGCGGTCATTTGGTTCAGGCCGAAGGGCGCTCGCTTTGGGAGATTACTCCGCCAGATACAATGTATGAGGCCGAGTTGAACGGCTTCACATGGCTGGATGATCTTGCCTCTGTCGGAGATAGAGCCTCGCGGCTGATGGCTCAGGCTTGGGTTCACGAATGGATTGAGCGATTTGGCAGCGGGCGTGGTCTTGGTTGGTCCCCTGACCTGACCGGGCGCCGCCTAATCCGCTGGATCAACCATGCGCTGTTCCTGATGAACGGCCAGACACCTGAAGCCAATGACATCTACTACAAGTCACTTGCTCACCAGACGGCCTATCTGGGGCGGCGCTGGGCTGTTGCCTCACGCGGGTTGCCGCGGTTCGAGGCGTTGACCGGGTTGCTCTATGCGTCGCTAAGCCTTGGTGGCATGGAGCGATACGCAGACCCGTCCACCAAAGCGTTGGCGCGCGAATGTGCCGATCAGATTGATGCTGAGGGCGGTATTCCGACGCGCAATCCAGAGGAATTGCTGGAGGTGTTTACCCTCCTGACCTGGGCCGCTGCGGCCTTGAACGAGGCTGGCCGCACTCCATTGCCTGCACATTTGGAGGCGATTGAGCGGATTGCCCCCACTCTGCGGGCCTTGCGCCACTCGGATGGCGGGCTGGCTCGATTTCACGGGGGTGGGCGCGGGCTAGAGGGCCGTTTGGATCACGCGCTGGCCTATTCCGGCGTCAAGGCGTCCCATCTCGACGGGTTGGCTATGGGCTTCGCGCGTTTATCTGGCGGGCGCACCACTGTTGTCGCCGATGTCAGCGCGCCGCCCGCGCTCAATTCTTCACGCGCGGCACATGCCAGTACACTTGCGTTCGAGTTGACCTCTGGTCGCCGTGCTTTGATCGTAAACTGTGGGTCGGGTGCTCCGTTCGGCGCTGAATGGCGCAGGGCAGGGCGGGCGACCCCATCGCATTCCACCTTGTGCATTGACGGTGTTTCCTCGGCCAAGCTTACGGCCCAACCACACGGGGAATTCCTGACCTCAGGCCCGCAGAAAGTCACGGAGCATCGCACCACAAATGATGATGGATCCCAAATCGTAGCAAGCCACGACAGCTATTGTAGGGAATACGGCCTCACCCATGTGCGCAAGATGGAGGTCAGTTTCGACGGCAGCCGCGTCACGGGGGAGGATACGCTGGCCGCATTGTCTGACCCGGGCCGCGTTCAGTTTGAAGCTCATATGGACAAAATCTCCCTACAGGGCGTTCCGTATTCCATACGGTTCCATCTGCACCCAGAAGTAGATGCGTCCTTGGATATGGGGGGAACCGCGGTGTCGCTGGCTTTGAAAAGTGGTGAAGTTTGGGTCTTCCGACCCTCTTTGGCAGCAAAAATGTCGATTGAGCCGAGCGTTTATCTGGAAAAAGGGCGATTAAAGCCCCGTGCGTCCAAACAGATCGTTTTATCCTCGCGCGTGATGGAGTATGCGAGCCAGGTCAGCTGGTCTCTGGCGAAAGCGCAAGACACTCCGTCTTACTTGCGTGACGTGGATGAGGACCTAGAGCTGGCGCTGAAATGACCTCCGCTGCTTGAGCTTTAAGGACCACTATGACCGATCTCGTTCCCGTGCACCGCGCGCTGCTTTCCGTTTCCGACAAATCCGGCCTGATTGAGTTCGCCCGCGCCTTGGCGGGCCACGGCGTTGAGCTTCTATCGACAGGCGGCACTGCAGCGGCGATCCGTGACGCCGGGCTGGATGTGAAGGACGTGTCCGAGGTAACTGGCTTCCCAGAGATGATGGATGGTCGCGTAAAAACGTTGCATCCGATCGTGCACGGTGGACTTCTGGCATTGCGCGACGACGAGGGCCATGTGGGTTCCATGACCGAGCACGGAATTGGGGCGATCGATCTGCTGGTGGTGAACCTCTATCCGTTTGAAGAAACCGTGGCCAAAGGCGCAGATTACGCGACCTGCATTGAGAATATCGACATTGGCGGCCCCGCGATGCTGCGGTCTGCTGCGAAAAACCATAAGTTCGTAAACGTGGTGACTGATGTTCAGGACTACGACGCGGTGCTAACTGAAATGGGTGCGCAGAATGGCGCGACCTCTTATGCCTTCCGCCAACGTTTGGCACTGACCGCATATTCTCGCACCGCAGCCTATGACACTGCGGTATCGGGCTGGATGGCTGGTGCTTTGGGTGAGACACCGCGCCGCAAATCGTTCGCCGGCACACTCGCGCAAACCCTGCGCTATGGCGAAAACCCTCACCAGCAGGCGGCGTTCTACACCGATGGCTCCGCCCGTCCTGGTGTGGCTACGGCCCAACAGCATCAGGGCAAAGAGCTGTCCTACAACAATATCAACGACACCGACGCCGCCTTTGAATTGGTCGCTGAGTTTGACCCGAAAGACGGCCCAGCGGTTGCCATAATCAAGCATGCAAACCCTTGCGGCGTGGCACGCGGCGCGACCGTGGCCGAGGCCTACAACAAAGCGTTCGAATGCGACCAGACATCGGCATTCGGGGGCATCATCGCGGTGAACCAGCCGCTTGACGGGGCGACTGCCGAAGCGATCAGCGGAATCTTCACCGAGGTGGTCATTGCCCCCGGAGCAGATGACGACGCACGCGCAATCTTCGCAAAGAAAAAGAACCTGCGCCTGCTGACAACTGCCGGACTGCCTGATCCGGTAGCAGCTGCATTGACGGTTCGCCAAGTGTCCGGCGGTTTGCTGGTGCAAGACAAAGACAATGGGCGCGTGATGGCAGGCGATCTGAAGGTGGTGACCAAACGTGCACCGACTGAGCAGGAACTTGCCGACATGCTTTTCGCATGGCGCGTGGCCAAACATGTGAAGTCCAATGCGATTGTTTACGTCAAAGATGGCGCGACAGTTGGCATCGGTGCTGGGCAGATGAGCCGAGTGGACAGCTCTCGCATCGCCGCGCGCAAGGCACTGGATGTGGCGGAGCTTCTGGGGCTGCCAGAGCCGCGTACAGTCGGGTCCGCCGTGGCATCAGATGCGTTCTTCCCATTCGCTGACGGTCTGCAAACCGCCGCTGAGGCAGGCGCAACGGCGTTGATCCAACCGGGCGGTTCCATGCGGGATGATGAAGTGATCGCAGCGGCGGATGAGCTGGGGCTGGCGATGGTCTTCACCGGCATGCGTCATTTCCGGCACTGATCATGCGGGTGATGCTTCTTTCCGCGCTGGCCGTTTTCGGGGTCGATCAGCTTTCCAAATGGGCTGTGGTCCATTGGCTGGACCTCAAGAACGTGCTGTCAATTGATGTGCTTCCCCCTGTGCTGAATTTCCGCATGGGGTGGAACACCGGCATCAATTTCGGCCTGTTCGGCGACAGCCATGAGATAATGCGCTACGTTTTGGTGGCGCTGGCGCTGGTCGTGTCGACATGGATTTTGTGGTGGGGTAATCGCAATCTTGGCCGTCTGGTCACCCAGATCGGGGCGGGCGCAATCATTGGCGGCGCCTTGGCCAATGCGGTAGACCGCGTGATTTACGGGGCCGTGGCAGATTTCCTGAATATGTCGTGTTGTGGTATCAACAACCCTTACACGTTCAATATCGCTGATATAGGCATCTTTGCAGGGGCGTTTGCGCTGATTGCGTTCGATGACACAAAGGGTGAGCAAAAGTCAGCGTAAAGAACCCTCGTGACGCCCGCGACGGATTGCGCTAAAACGGCATCAAAAGATGAGCAGGAGTGGCCTTTCATGCAACGCAAAGCGATGATCCTCGGTGGGATGGTCTGCGCCGCATTGGCGTTGTCGGCGTGCGACCGCAACAAGCAGCCGCAACTGCTGAACGTAAAATCCAACCAAGAGGGTGGGCCAGACGAGTTTGCTGTTCTGCCCAACAAGCCCCTTACGCTGCCTGATACATATGCCGAACTGCCCGAACCCACGCGTGGCGGCGTCAACCGCACCGACGTGACGCCTTTGGAAGATGCCGTCGTGGCCCTTGGCGGCAACCCGAACGCCGGGATCAGTGACGGCGGACTGGTCAACTACGCTTCGCGTTATGGCGTTTCGCCAAATATCCGTGGTGCGCTGGCGACCGAAGATCTTGAGTTCCGCCGCAAGAACGATGGCCGCCTTCTGGAGCGGGTGTTCAATGTGAACGTTTACTTCAAAGCCTACCGCAAGCAGTCTCTGGATCAGTATGCTGAGCTTGAGCGGCTGCGTCGTCTTGGCGTGCGGACCAATTCCGCGCCGCCTGAAGGCGCTGAATAGCGACAACGCTCACAATAGCGTGGCCTATGTTGAATTCGCCGCCAGCTATGCCATGTTTTATAGAATTGAACTGCTAAAGGGATGCTCATGCGCCGTCTGATTGCTTGCCTGCTTGCTCCGGCCCTTTTGGCCCTTCCCGCGGGCGCGGCCGAAAAGATCACCACATTCACTTTGGACAATGGCCTTGAGGCCGTCGTTCTTGAGGACCACCGCGCGCCCGTTGTCGTGCATATGCTGTGGTACAAGGCGGGTGCAGCTGACGAAGAGCCTGGCGTTTCCGGCGTGGCCCACTTTCTGGAGCATTTGCTGTTCAAAGCGACAGAGAAGATGGAGGCTGGCGAGTTTTCTGCAGTTGTCGAAGCGAATGGTGGATCGGACAATGCATTCACCTCTTGGGATTACACGGCCTACCACCAACGGATTGCTGCTGACCGTCTTGATCTGATGATGCAGATGGAAGCGGATCGCATGCGCAACATCCGCCTGACAGAAGAAGATGTGGAGACAGAGCGCAAAGTGATCCTGGAAGAGCGTGCGCAGCGCACCGACAGTGATCCGGGGGCATTGTTCGGTGAGCAGCGCAACGCCGCCCAGTATCTAAACCACCCCTATGGACGCCCCATCATTGGCTGGCGTCATGAGGCGTCTGAGCTAAGCCGAGAGGACGCGCTGGCGTATTACCAAAAATACTATGCGCCCAATGCGGCGATCCTGATCGTTGCAGGTGACGTTGACCCCGCCGAAGTCGAAGCCTTGGCTCAAAAGCACTATGGCCCGCTGAAACCGACCGAAGGGCTGACAGAGCGTGTACGCCCCGCGGAGCCGCCTCAGTTGGCGGAGCGACGCATCGTTTTTGAAGACACGCGGGTTGCGCAGCCTTATGTCATTCGCTCGTACACCGCGCCAGAGCGTGATGCAGGCGATCAAGAAACCGCAGCAGCTCTCACTATGCTGGCTGAAATTCTTGGCGGAAGTGGCCGAACATCTGTTCTGGGCCAAGCGCTCCAAGTGAACAGCAACAAGGCGGTCTATAGCTCTGCGTTTTATTCTGGCGTGAACTACGATGACACGACCTTCGGAGTCTTCGTGGTTCCTGCCCCTGGTCTGAGTTTACAACAAGCCGAAGATGAGATGGATGCGGTGATCGCGCAGTTCATGAAGGACGGTGTAGACGCCGAACAACTGGCGCGGGTGAAGTCGCAAATTCGTGCATCCTTGATCTACGAACAGGATGCCGTCGCCTCGCTTGGTCGCCAATACGGGGCGGCTCTTACGTCTGGCTTGACCGTCGAGGACGTGCAGCAATGGCCTGCTATTCTGGAGGCCGTTACCGAGAACGACATCATGGACGCTGCGAGACTGGTGTTCGACCGCAAAAAGGCGGTGACCGGATGGTTCCGCAAGCCAATCGAGCTGGAGGTTTCCCAATGATCCGCGTCGTTCTTACTGCCTGTTTCGCCCTTATAGCACTGCCCGCGGCTGCGATTGATATCAAAGAGGTCACATCACCCGGCGGGATAAAGGCATGGCTGGTTGAAGAGCCGTCGATCCCCTTCACCGCATTGGAGATCCGCTTCAAAGGTGGCGCATCCTTGGACCGTGAGGGCAAGCGTGGGGCAGCCTATTTGATGTCTGGCCTGTTGGATGAAGGTGCGGGCGAGATGACCTCGACCGAATTCGCCGCCGCCGCCGAAGGGCTTGCATTGCAATATGATTTTGATGCGTCAGCGGACAGCTTTTCCGTGTCGGCGCAGTTTCTTACGGAGAACCGCGAGGAATCGCTGGAACTGCTTCGGAAAGCCCTGAACGAACCGCGCTTCGATCAAGACGCCGTCGACCGCGTTCGCGGTCAGGTCCTGTCGATGATCGCGTCAGATGCCGAAGACACCAATGACATCGCAGGCAAGACCTTTGCAGAGTTGGCATATGGCGATCACCCCTACGCCAGCAAACTGGAAGGCACTGCTGACACAGTGTCGGCCCTGACGCGTGAAGATTTGATTGCTTCCCATGCGGACCTGCTAACCCGTGACCGTGTTTACGTCGGCGCTGTTGGTGACATCACACCGGCGGAGCTGGGTCTGGTTTTGGATAAGCTGCTTGGGGCGCTACCGCAAAACGGGCCAGAGATGCCCGGCCCTGCGCCATTCCTGTTGGCAGGTGGCGAGACGATCGTGCCGTATGACACGCCTCAATCGGTCGCCATCTTCGGCCATTCCGGCATTGAACGCACTGACCCAGATTTCTTCGCAGCATTTGTGATGAACCAAGTGCTGGGCTCCGGTGGCTTTGGATCGCGCCTGATGGATGAGGTGCGGGAGAAGCGCGGGCTGACATATGGTGTCTATTCCTATCTGGTCCTGCGTGAGCACGTGAACCTAGTGATGGGGCAGGTGTCGTCTTCCAACGAAAGCGTTGCGGAGGCGATAGAGGTGATACGCGCCGAATGGGCGAAGATGGCCGAGAACGGATTGACAGAGGAAGAATTAGCGACAGCCAAAACCTATCTAACGGGCGCCTATCCGTTGCGCTTTGACGGCAATGCGCGCATCGCCAATATTTTGGCTGCCATGCAATTTGACGACTTGCCCGTGGACTACATCGATACCCGAAATTCCAAGGTCGAGGCTGTCACGCTGGACGACATTCAACGCGTGGCCAAACGGCTGTTGAAGCCGGAGAACCTGCACTTCGTCGTGGTCGGGAAACCCGTTGGTCTGGGGGCGTCAAACTAACCAAGCCGCATGGCCGAATCGGGATCGAGCGTGCTACAAATTGCGGTATGAATGTTCTGACCCCCAACATAGGCGATAGCCAGCCGGCAAAACGGCCTCAGATCAAGCAGTTGGATGAGGTCGCAGTGAACCGCATTGCGGCTGGTGAGGTTGTTGAACGCCCTGCATCCGCTGTGAAGGAACTCGTGGAGAACGCGCTTGACGCTGGCGCGACCCGCATTGAACTTTGCCTGAAGGACGGCGGAAAAACCCTAATCCGCGTTACTGATGACGGGCACGGCATACCAGCGCAAGATTTGCCACTGGCGCTCGCGCGACATGCGACCTCTAAAATCGACGGTTCTGACCTTCTGAATATCCACACCTTCGGGTTTCGCGGCGAGGCTTTGCCGTCCATGGCATCGGTTGGGCGCATGACCATCACCTCTCGCGTTTCTGGGGAAGATGCCGCTCAGATCACGGTGGACGGGGGCGTGATGCAGCCCGTAATGCCCGCGGCATTGACCAAAGGCACCGTAGTCGAGCTGCGTAACCTGTTTTATGCCACGCCTGCGCGACTGAAATTCCTGCGCTCCGACCGTGCAGAAACATCGGCGATACTGGATGTGATCAAGAAGCTGGCGATGGCGGAGCCCTATGTCGGCTTTACCATCCGTGACCTGTCGCGCGATGACAAAGGCCGCGTGACCTTCCGCGCCGACGCGCAATCGGGCGACATGTTTGACGCGCTGAGTGGGCGATTGCGGTCAATCCTAGGGGCGGAGTTTGCGGATAACGCATTGCCCATTGATGCAGAACGCGACGGGATTACCCTTACAGGCTACGCGGCACTGCCAACCTATTCGCGCGGCACGAGCGTCGCCCAGTTTCTGTTCGTGAATGGCCGCCCTGTGCGCGACAAGCTTTTGATCGGAGCTCTGCGCGGCGCGTATTCTGACTTCCTAAGCCGCGACCGGCATCCTGCGGTGGCGCTGTTTTTGGAATTGGACCCGACCAAAGTTGACGTCAACGTGCACCCTGCCAAGGCAGAGGTGCGGTTCCGCGATCCGGGGCTGGCGCGGGGGCTGATCGTCTCGGCGCTCAAGCACGCGTTAGCCGAGGCAGGGCACCGTGCGTCGACCACGGTAGCTGGCGCCACATTGGGCGCGTTTCGCCCCGAGCGTGTCGACAGGCCGATCTATCAGATGGACCGCCCGTCCCAATCCGCTTTGCGGGGCGCTTATCAAACACAAACACCAGAGTATGAGCCGCGGGGGTTTAGCGAGACGCAAGCCGTTTACAGCCGCGTGGATGTGGTCGAGCCGGACCCGATGGCATCGCAAGACCAACCTTTGGGGGCCGCGCGCGGGCAGGTGCACGAGAATTACATCATCGCCCAAACCAAAGACGGCATGGTGATCGTCGACCAGCATGCGGCGCACGAACGGCTGGTCTATGAGAAACTTAAAAAACAAATGGCGGAGAACGGCGTCGCCGCGCAGGCCTTATTGATACCAGAGATCGTGGAAATGTCAGAAGGCGATGCTGCGATCTTGCTTGCCCATGCAGATGCGCTGTCAAAGCTTGGCCTGACCTTGGAGCCATTTGGAGCAGGCGCCATTGCTGTGCGCGAAACGCCGGCTATTTTGGGTGAAGTGAACGCAGAGGCTATGGTGCGCGATATTCTGGACGAACTTGACGATCTTGGCGACACTCAGCTTGTCGCCGACAAGATAGAGGCCGTACTCAGCCGCGTCGCCTGCCACGGCTCTATCCGGTCGGGCCGATGGATGCGCGCGGACGAGATGAACGCGCTGCTCCGTGAGATGGAGGCGACGCCTCATTCAGGCCAGTGCAACCATGGCCGCCCCACCTATGTTGAATTGAAACTGACTGACATTGAACGGTTGTTCGGACGCACATGATCCAGATCGGTGACATTGTTTTAAGGTGGGATGACCCACTGGTTATTGCGGGCCTCGTCGGGGCTGCTGTGCTTGTTCTGATGGTTGTTCTGCTGATCATCGTTGTCCGATCCGCTGGACGGGCGGCGAGCATGACAGAGCCTATGATGATGCAAATGGGCCTGCTCAATCAAACTGTTCAAAATTTGGGGAACGGCCAGGCCCAGCTTACGGGGGGCATGGAAAGCCTGTCCAAGAGCCAGACCATGACGATCCAAACGATGGAAGTCCGACTGGCCGAAGTTCAACAAAAAATGGCGGAACGGCTGCACGAAAATGCAATGAAGTCTGCGCGTTCGTTGTCCGACTTGCAGGAGCGTATGAATGACACGCTCCACGGCTCCTCCGAGAAAACAACGAAGTCTCTGACACAACTTCAAGAACGGCTCGCGACCATCGATAAGGCCCAGACCAATATCGAGAAGTTGTCGGGCGATGTACTGTCGCTGCAAGATATCCTGTCCAACAAACAAACACGCGGGGCGTTCGGGGAGATTCAGCTGAATGACATCGTATCCAAGGCGCTGCCTGCGGATAGCTACACTTTCCAATGCACCCTATCGAACGGGCGGCGTGCGGATTGTCTGATCAAACTGCCCAACCCGCCCGGACCGATTGTGATTGATGCGAAGTTCCCGTTGGAGGCGTATGAGGCGCTCGTTTCCGCTGAAACCAAGGACCAGCAGGCGCGAGCACTGACCGCTTTGGGACAGGCCGTGCGGGTTCACATCAAAAAAATCTCGGACAGCTACTTGATCGAAGGCGAAACCGCGGACGGGGCGTTGATGTTCTTGCCGTCCGAAGCAGTCTACGCTGAACTCCATTCCCGCCTGCCACATATCGTGCGCGAAGGGTTTGCGGCGCGCGTCTGGATCGTGTCGCCCACGACCTGCATGGCCACGCTGAACACGATGCGATCAATCCTGAAGGATTCGAGAATGCGGGAACAAACGGGCGAAATCCGCAAAGCGCTGCGTCAGCTTCATCGGGACGTCGAGATCATCGGCGAGAAAGCGGGCAAGTTGGAAACGCATCTGCGGCAAGCCGGTGACGACGTTGCAGGCGTGCTTACAGCCGCCACCCGCGCGGGCAAGCGGGCAGACCGGCTGGACAATTTTGATTTCGAAGAGCTGGCCCCGGAAGCCACGAATGTAGTGCCGCTGAGCAAGCTGGAAGACTAAATCCGCAAGAAGGGCTGCGCAATCCGTTGAATAATGCCCCGGAATTTCAGAGGGGCGTCGGTCGCTGCAAGGCAGATACAGTCCACCCCGGCTTCCGCTACGGGCGTGTGCTCGTCTTCTTCTGTCGCAATTTCCAGATCACCTGGTCCGAACCGATCAAATTCATCACGGAATGCGCCTTGCAAAACCAAGGTCAATTCTGTGCCCCGGTGGCCATGATCAGGCACCGCACAGCCCGCAGGGATGTGCAGCAGACGCACGCTCGCATCTTTGGAGGTGGGCAAAATTGCCTGACGCACACCCATGCCGACGGGGCGCCATTTAACGGCGTCCAAATCACCACCAACGTAGTCTTGCAGCGCGGTCGGGAACAGGCCAGGCTTGATGCGGATCGGCGCTTTCCGGTCTACGGGATCTTGTGCAATGAGCGCTAGTGTAGCGTCCAGATCGACCTCCATCTCGGATGTCGCTGAGTCGCCAGATGTGCCAGATAACATCGCGCCACCGACGGCCTCGAAGGCTTCAAGGCGAACTCGGCAATCGTCGCACATGCTGACATGTGTCGCCACAACAAGGCCGAAGGCTTCAGGCAGGTTGCCTGCCGCATAGCTGATCAGCAGCGCATCGTTCAGATGATGTTTAATGTTCGTCATGTCCAGTTTCACTTCATTGTGTGGCGCAGCTTTTCCAGCGCCAGTCTAATTCTCGACTTGATCGTCCCCAGCGGAAGGCCAGTCTGATCGGCAATCTCGCTATGCGACAGATCACCAAAATAGGCCTTCTGGATCAGAACCCTTTGCTTTTCGGGCAGCTCAGACAAAGCCTGAACCAATCGCGTACTTTCTTGTTGGAACTCCAGAACCTCCGCCGCATCCGGCTCTGATTCTGGACCCCATGTTAACTCGTCCGGCTCGGGACGACGCTGCTTGCGCAGCATGTCGATCCGGCGGTTTCGGGCGATTGTGAACACCCAAGTGCTCACGCTGGCCCGTGTTGGATCGAACAAGTGAGACTTCCGCCACAGCGTTGCCATGACGTCTTGCGCGCACTCTTCGGCCAATGAGGCGTCCGACCCTGATTTTATCAGGAACGCCTTCACACGCGGCGCGAAGTGTCGGAAAAGCTCTGCAAAGGCCGCCTTGTCTTGGGCGTCTCGGATCAGCAGAACGCATTCGACCATGCGCAAATCTTCTTGTTCTTTGGCAGACACTTCTTTTTCTCGACCCCTCTTGGCCTCGACCTTTTGGCGTGCCGGTTTGCAACCGCCAATTGGCGCAACATCAAGGTCATCAATAGTTATGTCTGCCGTCAACATGAACCTTCTACGCGCCAGAAATTAATCTGGATCACTTCACGGTCATTGATCCATTCAGGGCCGCAGCGCGTAACACTTACACAACAAGAAAAACAAGTGTGCTGGAGACCGGAATGCCGTTTGAACCCATGAACATAGCCCCAAAGCGTATCGCAGTGATCGGGGCGGGAATCTCTGGCATGGGGGCGGCGCACATGCTGTCGAAATCCCACCACGTCACATTGTTCGAAGCCGAGAGCAGATTGGGTGGCCATGCCCGCACCATCATTGCGGGTAAGCGGGGCGACCAGCCGGTCGACACGGGCTTCATCGTTTATAACGAGACGAATTATCCGCATCTTGTGAAGTTGTTTGCTGAGCTTGGTGTAGAAACCGTCAACAGCAACATGAGCTTCGGCGCCTCTATTGGCGGAGGTAAGCTTGAGTATGGATTGCACAGTATCGACGCGATTTTCGCGCAGCGTCGGAATGCGGTCGATCCTCGTTTCTTGCGGATGATCCGCGACATCGTGCGTTTCAACGCCAAGGCCGTGGAGGCCGCTAAGGACCCTAACCTTTCCATATCCGAGTTGCTCGGGCAGCTTGGCACCGGGTCGTGGTTTCGCGACAAGTACCTTTTGCCGTTTACCGGAGCGATCTGGTCCACCCCGATTGAGCGGATGGAGGCGTTTCCGGCTCAGGCGATGATCCGTTTCATGCAAAACCACGCGTTGCTGGGGTATTCGGGCCAACATCAATGGCGCACGGTTAAAGGCGGGTCCACGCAGTATGTCGAGAAGCTAGCGGCGCGTCTTGAAAGCCAAGGTGTGGATATAAGGCTCGGCACACCCGTCAAGTCTGTGGTGCGGGCCCACTCCCATGTTGAAGTGACACCTGTAAAAGGCACGCTTGAACGGTTTGACGAAGTTGTTTTCGCCGCGCATTCCGATCAAAGTCTTGCGATGCTTTCTGATGCGTCGGTCACTGAACGTGCTGCGCTGGGCGCTGTTCGCTACCAACCCAACGAGGCCGTTCTGCACGCAGATGTCGGCATGATGCCCAAACGCCGAAAGGTTTGGGCCAGCTGGGTCTATTGCGAGGACAAAGACAAGTCGTCTGACAAGATTGATCTGACCTACTGGATGAACTCCCTTCAGGCGATTCCCGAGGACGATCCGTTGTTTGTGACGCTCAATTCGACCCGCGCGATACGTGAAGACCTGATTTATGATACAAAGACCTTCTATCACCCGGTCTACGATGTCGCCGCCTTGAAGGCGCAAGACACCATCAAGGCGATGAACGGCACCAACCGGACATGGTTCTGCGGGGCGTGGATGAAAAACGGATTTCACGAAGACGGGCTTTCAAGTGCGGTAGATGTGGCAACGTCGCTCACCACGAAATTTGACGCGGCAGCGGCTGCGTGAGCGGAATTAGTCATATCGAGGGGGTGACCTTTCACGGGCGCAAAGGAGGCATTCAGAACGCCTTCAGATATGGCGTGGACTACGTTCTGTTCGACCCGTCAGAAGACCTGAAGCTGCCTCTGTTGTTTTCGCGAAACGGGGCCAATGTGGTGTCCTTGCACGACAGTGATCATGGGGGAGACCCGAAGCAGGGCGCGGGGCTTCCGTGGGCGCATGAGGTGCTGAAATCGCAAGGATTGATGGATATCGTCGACCGGGTTGAGCTCCTTGCGCAGCCTCGTGTGTTGGGGCACGTTTTCAACCCCGTTAGCTTCTGGCTTGGTTTTGATGCCGATGGCGGTCTGCGCGTGGTCATACCAGAGGTGTCAAACACCTATGGCGACCGTCACTGCTATTTGTGCTTTCACGACGATCAAAGGGTTATTCGTCCCACCGACACGCTCACCGCTCGCAAAATTTTCTACGTCTCGCCGTTTCAACCCGTAGAAGGCAGTTATACCTTCCGGTTTGACTTTACCGGCGACAAGGTCGGGGTCTGGATCGACTACACCTCTGGCGAAAACGGACTGCTGGCGACACTGACCGGCAAGCGAACAGCGCTCACCAACTCTTCGATCCTGCGGGCGTGCCTTCGCAGGCCTTTCGGGTCGCGGCGTGTCTTGGGATTGATCCACTGGCAGGCGCTAAAGCTATGGTGGAAAGGGGCTAAGTTCCGGTCACACCCAACGCCGCCCGCAGAAAAAGTGTCGCGGTGATGTCCTCGGTCCTTCCACGGGTCGGTGACAGGCTGGCGGCCTATTCCCTGTTCGCTGCCGTTTTGTCCGGCGCGGGACTTCCTATCTATATCTACGCCCCAAAGTACTATGCAGACACTTACGGTGTTAGCCTCGCAGCGCTTGCGGCTGTTCTGTTTGGGTTGCGATTGTTCGACGTTGTGCAGGACCCCGTTCTTGGCTGGATCAGCGAAAGATTGGGAGTGTGGCGCAAGGCGGCGGTTGCTGCAGGAGCAGCGGTTCTGGCGCTTTCTATGCTTGGGCTGTTTGGGGTTGCGCCACCCATCGCCCCGATCTGGTGGTTTGGATTGACAATTACGGGCCTGTTCACGGCCTTTAGTTTTCTCACGATCAACTTTTACGCGCAGGGCATTGCTAAGGCAGAGACCGTATCCGGAGGCCACACCACGGTCGCAGCTTGGCGGGAAACAGGTGCCTTACTTGGCGTTTGTGTGGCCGCTGTTACGCCAACGCTTTTGCAGGGTGTGGTCCCAGCACCGTTTGCAGCGTTTGCCGCGGGGTTTGCTGGCGTGACGATTATTGCCGCGGCCCTCATGGCACCCGAATGGTCAGGAACAGTAGACCATGAGCCGACGCGTATGCGCGCGATCTTGGCCGACAGGACGGCAAGACGATTGCTTTTGCTGGCTCTGGTCAACGCGACGCCTTTGGCCGTGTCTTCCACCTTGTTTCTGTTCTACGTCGAAAGCCGACTTGGCGCACCTGGCTGGGAGGGAGCGCTGCTAGTCCTGTTCTTTCTTGCCGCGGCTATGTCGGCGCCGGTCTGGGCGCGACTTGCTTCTACTTGGGGCGAAAAGGTCGTCCTGCTTTTGGCGATGTGCATTGCGATTACCGCCTTCGGATGCGTTCTGACTCTGGGTGAGGGCGATGTCGTGGTGTTTGCGGTTATCTGCATCGTGACCGGCGCGACCATCGGTGCAGACCTAACTCTGCTCCCTGCGCTATTCGCGCGCCGCATGTCGGTTATATCGCCGAGCGGCGGCCAGGGGTTTGGCCTTTGGTCACTGGTCAACAAATTTACACTGGCCTTTGCCGCGGCAATCTTGCTTCCGGCATTGGAGGCACAAGGATTCGTTACGGGGACAGGCAACAACCCCGAGGCAGCCTTGATCACTCTAACGCTCCTCTATGCCTTGGTGCCTTGTGCGCTGAAATTGGTCGCAATTGGGATCTTGCTAACAACCCCCTTAAAGGAATGACATCCATGGAAATGCTTGGGTTCACGATTTTTGGTATGCTATTGGCGACGACATTGTTTGGTGTCTGGTCGAGGAAGTTTTCATTTCTTGGGCAACGTCCCGAAGATTTCGAGGGGAAGGGTCCAGCTTTCGATTTGCGCACCCATTTGAGTGGCCCGATTCTTTGCGAAGGGATGATTTATGGCCCGACTGGGAAGGTAACATCTCGGTTCGTCGCGGATATGGATGTTCAGTGGACAGGTAATGTCGGCGTCATGCGGGAGGAATTCGTGTATGACAGCGGCGACCGCCAGCAGCGTGAATGGACGCTTACCGTTGGCAATGACGGCTCCATCAAGGCTGAGGCACCTGATGTGATCGGTGTCGGGACTGGAATGCAAAAGGGCCCTGCGGTGCAACTTAACTACAGGATCAAGCTGCCGGAGAGCTCCGGCGGTCATGAATTGGACACGGTCGACTGGATGTATCTTGTCGAGAACGGCACGATCATGAACCGAAGCCAGTTCCGCAAATATGGAATCAAGGTCGCTGAACTCGTGGCTACGATGCGCAAGAAGGAAGCGGCGTGAGATCTTTTGATGGAAAGCGATACTGGCTGGTTGGTGCGTCGGCAGGTTTGGGGCGTGCCTTGGCAGACAAGCTGGTGGCAGCTGGTGCGGACGTTGTCTTGTCAGCGCGTGGTGAAGACGAGCTGAAGCAAGCAGTGGCGGAGATTGGGCCGAAGGCGAGTTATGTGACGCTCGATGTGGCCGACAATGACGATGTGATCCGCGCGGCAGAAGAGGTCGGCGAGATCGACGGCTATGTTCATTTGGCAGGTGTGTATTGGCCGCTCGGGGCCAAGGAATGGGACGCCGACCAAGTGAACGCTATGTGTGACATCAATTTCACCGGCACGGCGCGCGTTTTGGGGCAAGTCGTGCCGAACATGGTGAAGCGCGACCATGGGCATATTGTCATTACCTCTAGCCTGACTGGATTTCGCGGGCTTCCGGGGTCGATCGGCTACACGGCAAGCAAGGCTGCGACAATGAGTTTGGCTGAATGTATGTATGCGGATCTGCGCAAAACTGGAGTTGATGTTCAAGTGGTCAACCCGGGCTTCATCAAGACCCAGCTGACAGACAAAAACGACTTCAATATGCCGTTTATCATGGAGCCGGAGGACGCGGCCCAGATCGTGTTCGATCATATGTCGAGCGGCGGGTTCAAACGCAGTTTCCCGCGGCTGTTTAGTCTTGTCTTCAGAGGTAGCCAGTTCTTGCCAGATTGGATTTACTACCGCATCTTCTCCTAAGCTTGGATTTGATCCAAATCATGGGACGCCCGTCACGGGCCTCCTACGGTGGATCAACACAAATGAGGAGCACTGCAGATGGACATTTCCTTGCACAAGGTTGCGCAGGTCGTCCTGTTCGCCCACGAAATTGACCGAGCCGAAGCAGAGCTGCGTGCGTTCATCGACGGGCTGAACGAGGATGAGCAGGCCGAGTTGGTTGCGCTGACTTGGATCGGCCGAGGCAGCTTTGACGCAGCTGAATGGGATGAAGCGCTGACAACCGCTCGCCAAGAAAAAGTGACGCCCACAGAGGACTACCTTTTGGGGATTCCGCACTTGGCCGATCACCTTGAAAACGGTGCCGAGATGATGGGCTTCGATCTGTCAGAGGCCGAGGACGATATTCTTTAGAGATGCGCGTCAAACGTCGCTTTTGCGCGGGACCAAACCCCTGAACTGAGCCTGTCTAATGTGAGAAGGCTTGGCAAAAGCTGGGCGGCGAAATCCTCTGAAGATTCCACGGGAAGCATCGACGGCAAGTTGTCGATCGCGGTGACATCCAACACCGGGTCGCCATGGACTCTCAGAGCCGGTACATCCCAAGTCGTCACACGATCGTAGACCTTGATTGGCGAGAAATCGCTGTCGGGATCGCAAGCGATATCCCCAATTACCGACAGTTTTCGTGGGTCCGTTTTGGCGGACGCGGGGACAAACACAGGTGTTCCGGGTCGCGCTAGGATGCAATTCAGAAAAATCTCGTGGCTCATCACCTCGGGAAATGGGCCGCCGCCAGCAGTTTCGGACATATCCCATTTGGTCGCTGGAACCCCCATCGACGTGCAAAGGTCGGCAGCGCCTGTGCCCACACGCCCCAACGCACCGATGATCAGAGCGGAGGGTCGCGCATCGCCAAGCGGTGCAAGGCGCGCGCGCAGGTCACTTTGCATCGCCTCAGATGACGCGTAGACCCCGACAGGTTCAGAAATCTCGCCTTTCTGTTGTGCGATCCAACACAGAAGGCTGACCGCAGCACCGGCGTACCCGGCCCAATACCCGAATGCCGCGACGCGACGCCCGTCCTCTCCGACGAGGTATTCGAGATCGTAAAGTGTTCCGCCGCCTGCTTTGAAGCGGTCGAGCAGCACTCGGCCAGATGGCTGCCCCTTAAAGGCGTGGCCGAACATGATATGGCGATGCGGCAGCGACGTTCCGTCGTCCGGCAGCTCCTTCAGGCCAAAGATAATCGCGTCTTTCGGGGCGTCGGGCCAGCTGCCTTCGGCTGCTATGTTACACCCTGCAGCGACATACCCATCGATTGGAATCGCCCGTGTAGAGCTTTCCTCGACCGTCACTTCAATGCCCGCATCGATCAATGCTTTGACGCCATCGGGGGTGACACCCACCCTTTGCTCGTGGTTGCGGCTTTCCGAGCGGACCCAAAGATGTGTCATGGCAGCTTCCTTTCGCATGTTACATCAAGGCTTACGCGACGCCGCCAATACGCGCCACCCCCGCGCTGATGGGAAACAAGCTGACGCAAATACGGTGTCGGAGGTCGCGCATGAAACTCTGAAATTGTCTGCCCGATGGTTTAACTTGGCGCAGGCAAGGAGACAGCCCAATGACCGATACGATCAAATTCATACTCGATGGTGCGCAGGTTGAGGCCCAAGCAGGTGAGACGATCTGGGAAGTGGCCAATGGCCGCGGCCTTGTGATCCCGCATCTGTGCCATAAGCCCGCGCCCGGTTATCGCCCTGATGGCAACTGCCGCGCGTGTATGGTCGAGATTGAGGGCGAACGGGTTCTTGCTGCCTCCTGCATTCGTGAGCCAAGCGACGGCATGGTCGTTACAACCAACTCCAACCGCGCAGAAACGGCACGCAAGATGGTCGTTGAAATGCTGGTCGCTGATCAGCCGGAGCCCGAGGTCGCCCACGACAAATCTTCCCACCTCTGGGATATGGCGGCGATGCAAGGCGTGTCGAGAAGTCGATTCCCCAAGCTGGAAGAGGGTCGCATTCCGTTGCTGGACGATAGCCATGTCGCAATGTCTGTGAACCTGGACGCATGTATTCAGTGCGGCCTTTGCGTACGCGCTTGCCGCGAAGTTCAGGTGAACGACGTGATCGGTATGTCTGGTCGCGGGCACGATTCATACCCCACGTTCGACTTCGCGGATCCGATGGGTGACAGCACCTGTGTGGCGTGTGGCGAATGCGTTCAGGCTTGCCCCACGGGCGCGTTGATGCCTGCTACTGTGACCGATGAGAACCAAGTCGGTGACAGCAAGGACTTCGATTCAGAGGTGGAGAGCATCTGCCCGTTCTGCGGCGTGGGATGCCAGATTTCGCTGAAGGTAAAGGACGGCAAGGTCAAATATGTCGATGGCATCAACGGCCCCGCGAATGAAGGTCGTCTATGTGTCAAAGGCCGGTTCGGGTTTGACTATATCCACCACGACCACCGCCTGACCAAGCCGCTTATCCGCCGCAACGACGCACCTGCGAAGGGGATGAATGTCGATCCTGGCAACTGGCAAGACGTCTTCCGCGAAGCCACTTGGGAAGAAGCGCTAGATGCGGCGGCGGACGGCATGAAGGGACGGGGGCGCGAAGTCGCGGGTTTCGGATCCGCGAAGTGTACCAATGAGGAAGCCTATCTGTTCCAAAAGATCATTCGCCAAGGGTTTGGGCACAATAATGTCGACCACTGTACGCGGCTTTGCCATGCATCCTCTGTTGCGGCATTGATTGAGAATGTCGGCTCCGGCGCGGTCACAGCGACATTCAATGAAATCGAGAACGCGGACGTGGCTATCGTCATCGGCGCCAACCCGACCGAGAACCACCCCGTTGCGGCGACCTATTTCAAGCAATTCGCCAAACGCGGCGGCAAGCTGATTGTCATGGACCCACGCGGTCAGGCGTTGAAGCGATACTCTTCGCACATGCTGCAATTTCGTCCTGGGGCGGATGTGTCGATGCTGAACGCGATCATGCATACGATCGTTGAAGAAGGCCTGTACGACCAACAATATATCGACGCCTACACCGAAAACTGGGAGGCGGAGAAAGCCCACCTTGCGGGGTTCTCTCCTGAGAAAATGAGCGAAATCTGCGGCATCGCGCCGGAGATGCTGCGCGATGTGGCGCGGACGTTTGCGGGTGCCAAGTCTGCAATGATTTTTTGGGGTATGGGTGTCTCCCAGCATATCCACGGCACAGATAACTCCCGATGCCTGATTAGCCTCGCCCTGATGACCGGACAGGTCGGTCGTCCGGGGGCAGGCTTGCACCCGTTGCGTGGGCAAAACAACGTTCAGGGCGCGTCGGACGCTGGTCTGGTTCCAATGTTCTTGCCGGATTACCAAAGCGTCATGGACGACGGCGTGCGCTCTGCCTTTACTGATGTATGGGGATCGGGCGACTTCTCGAACGAGAAGGGCCTAACCGTGACCGAAATCTTGGACGCGGTTCACGCAGGCGATATCAAATCAATGTATATCCTCGGTGAAAACCCAGCCATGTCTGACCCGGATGTAGAGCACGCCCGCGACGCGTTGGCGAAGTTAGACCACTTGGTTGTGCAAGACATCTTCCTTACTGAAACCGCGAATTTCGCCGACGTGGTCCTTCCAGCATCTGCGTTCGCCGAAAAATCCGGCACGGTCACCAACACCAACCGCCAAGTGCAAATGGGCCGTCCCGCTGTCTCACCTCCGGGCGATGCGAAAGAGGATTGGTGGATCGAAGTCGAGCTGGCCAAGCGCCTGGGCTTGGGTTGGGACTATGAGAGCCCGGCGGATGTCTTTGCCGAGATGAAGCTAAATATGGGTTCGCTGAACAACATCACGTGGGATCGCTTGATGGGTGAAAACGTTGTGACCTACCCGTCGCTTTCCCCAACCGATCCCGGCCAATCCATCGTCTTCGGCGACGGTTTCCCCCGAGCGGACGGGCGGGCAAAGTTTACCCCCGCCAATGTAATTGCGCCGGATGAAAGCCCTGACGCCGAGTATCCGATGATCCTGACCACAGGCCGCCAGCTGGAGCATTGGCATACGGGTTCGATGACGCGTCGCGCCTCGGTTCTGGATGCGATGGAGCCGGAAGCGAACTGCTCACTTCACCCGTCCACCTTGCGCAAGCTTGGGGTCGAGCCCGGTGGGATGCTACGCCTGACGACGCGGCGCGGCACGATTGATGTCATGGCGCGGTCCGACCGCGCGGTGGCCCCCGACATGGTGTTTCTACCGTTCGCTTATGTGGAGGCGGCAGCCAACATTCTGACCAATCCTGCGGTAGACCCTTTCGGAAAAATTCCGGAGTTCAAGTTTGCCGCCGTGAGGGTCGAGGCGGTGAAGCGACCCGTTGCGGCGGAGTAATTCGTAGCAATGAAACCCAACGCCGACCGCTTCCTAACTGATCTTCACGAACTAAGACGTTTCGGGGCGACAGGCAAAGGCGTCGTGCGCCCCGCGTATTCTGACGCAGACATTGCTGCGCGGGAATGGTTGGCAGGCAAGATGGCCGCAGCGGGATTGACTCCTCACTTTGATGAGGTCGGCAATTTGTTCGGCTTGGCCGAGGAACCGAGCCTGTTGTTAGGGTCCCATTCCGATAGTCAGCCTGAAGGTGGCTGGCTCGACGGCGCTTATGGTGTGATTTCTGCTTTGGAGGTTGCACGCACCAGTATTGAGCAAGGCGGGCCAGCTATTTCGGTCGTCTCATTTCAGGATGAAGAGGGCCGCTTTGGTGTGACCACTGGCAGCTCGGTCTGGTCTGGCGGGCTATCATTAGCCGACGCCGACAAGCTCATGGACAATGACCGGATTACCTTTGCCAAGGCACGATCTGAAATGGCGCATCTTGTAACCGGCCCGATGGTTCCTGCTTCAAAGTTCACCGGCTTTATCGAGGCGCATATCGAGCAGGGTCCGGTGTTGGACCAGTCCGGCGAAAGCATCGGGGTCGTCAGTGGTATCGTTGGCATTCGGGACATGCGCGTGATCCTGAAAGGTCAGCAGAATCATGCCGGTACGACGCCCATGCATATGCGCAAGGACGCGGTTCAGGGATTGATGCGGATCAGCCATCGGGTCGCAGAAGATCTGCGTAACGTGGTCACCCCGCTTTCGGTTTGGACAATCGGTCATGTGTCCGTACATCCGAACGCGGCGTCGATTGTTCCGGGGCGGGTCACGTTCTCCATGCAATGGCGCGATGGAGATTTACCGCGATTGGATCGGATGGAGCGGGTGATCCGGCAAGCGATTGAAACCACTGCCAGTGATCTCGGTTTGACGGTGGAGTTCGGACCCATGTTGGGGCTTGACCCTGTAGCAATGGATTCGATTCTGCGTGGCAGGTTGGCGGCTGCTGCTTCAATCGAGACGCCGGATCAGTGGCGCGACATGCCGTCAGGCGCTTTGCATGATGCCACCAATGTCGCGAGAACGCTGCCCGTGGCGATGCTGTTTGTGCCGTCGATCGGCGGCATCAGCCATGACTTCACAGAGGACACCGCCGAGGCGGATTTGATCGCTGGACTAAGAGTTTTGGCGCGCGCAGCGGCGGGTGATAGCGCTATCTGAACAACTGTTCAAAAAAAACATTTGACCTCGCCCCGCTCGCCGCTCAGTATTCCTCCAAGAAGGGGTGAAAAGCCCCTCTGTCGGTCATTCCGGCTCTGGGAGGAAATTTTGGTTCACGCAACAACTGCTTCGGCTGGTCTGGACACGTTACCCCGAATTCTGGCGCGCAACGCCGCTGAGTTCGGAGACAAGCCAGCCTATCGCGAAAAGGAATTCGGTATTTGGCAAAGCTGGACTTGGTCCGAAGCCGCCGAAGAGATCGAAGCGCTTGCGTTGGGGTTGTTGACCCTCGGCGTGAACCAAGGCGACCATATTGCGATCATTGGTCGAAACCGACCCTACCTCTACTGGAGCATGGTGGCAGCAGAGATGGTGGGTGCAGTTCCTGTGCCACTTTATCAAGATTCGGTTGCCGACGAGATTGCCTACGTTCTTGATCATTGCGGTGCACGATTTGTGATCGCTCAGGATCAGGAACAAATTGACAAGGTCTTCGAAGTGCATGACCGCCTGCCCGGCATTGAGCATATGATCTATCTCGATCCTCGCGGTTTGCGTAAATACGACCATACCGCGCTGACGAAATACCAGGTCTTGCAGGAAAAGGGTCGCGCTGATGGCGATCGTGTCGAGCTGGAGCGCCGCAAAGACCAGCAGACCTACGACGACACTTGCGTGATGCTTTATACTTCGGGCACCACCGGCAAGCCCAAGGGCGTCGTGCTGTCGAACCGAAATATCATCGAGACTTCTAAGGCATCATCCGAGTTTGACAGCCTACGTCCTGGAGACGAGATTTTGGCCTACCTCCCGATGGCTTGGGTCGGCGATTTTATCTTCTCGATTGGGCAGGCCTACTGGACGGGTTTCTGCGTAAATTGCCCCGAAAGCCCTGCAACCATGCACAGCGATCTGCGAGAAATTGGTCCGACCTATTATTTCGCGCCACCGCGTGTTTTCGAAACGCAACTGACCGACGTGATGATCCGTATGGAAGACGCAGGGCGCTTCAAGAAGTGGCTGTTCCGCTATTTTATGGACCATGCCAAGAAAGTTGGTCCCGATCTGCTTGACGGAAAATCTGCAAGCTTCGGAGACAAGCTGAAATATCAGCTGGGCGAGTTGATGGTTTACGGCCCGCTGAAAAACACGCTTGGGTTTTCGCGGGTGCGCGTGGGTTACACGGCAGGCGAAGCGATCGGGCCGGAGATTTTTGACTTTTACCGCTCACTTGGGATCAACCTGAAGCAGCTTTACGGCCAGACCGAAGCGTCTGTGTTCATCACCCAACAACCAGACGGCGAAGTACGATCCGATACGGTTGGCGTCCCTAGCCCGGGGGTTGAGATCAAGATCGCGGACAATGGTGAGGTGTTCTATCGTTCCCCCGGCGTGTTCGTTCGCTATTTCAAGAATGACGAAAGCACCGCCTCGACCAAAGACGCAGAAGGGTGGGTCGCGACGGGCGATGCTGGCTTCATCGAAGAGGGCAGCGGTCATTTGCGGATCATCGACCGCGCTAAGGATGTCGGCAAAATGGCGGATGGGTCGTTGTTCGCGCCCAAGTATGTCGAGAACAAACTCAAGTTTTTCCCGAATGTTCTGGAGGCCGTCGTTTTCGGCAG
Source organism: Litoreibacter janthinus (assembly GCF_900111945.1). Classification (NCBI taxonomy): domain Bacteria; kingdom Pseudomonadati; phylum Pseudomonadota; class Alphaproteobacteria; order Rhodobacterales; family Roseobacteraceae; genus Litoreibacter; species Litoreibacter janthinus. The sequence continues at coordinate 828,844 of NZ_FOYO01000001.1, forward strand.
CGGCAAAGAATATTGCACCGCGTTCCTGAACATCGATCTGACCGCTGTCGGCAACTGGGCGGAGCGCAATAATATTGCCTACTCCAGCTATCAGGAGCTCGCGGGCCATCCGCAGGTCCTTGAGACGTTGCAGGCACATGTGGAAGAGGTGAACGCGAGCGTCGCCGAGGATCCGATGCTGTCAGGCTGTCAGGTGCACAGGTTCGTGGTATTGCATAAGCAACTTGATGCGGATGATGGTGAGTTGACGCGAACATTGAAGGTGCGGCGTCGGATCATCGAAGAGAAATTCGCTGACATTATCGAGGCCCTGTATGATGGGTCGGCGCACATTTCGACCACCACCGAAGTCACCTATGAAGACGGCCGCAAAGGGTCGATCAAGGCGACTTTGGAGGTGCGTGATGCACGTGTCTTCGATATCCGGAAAGTTGCGGCGGAATGACGGTGCGACGCTCGATTTCATCTTCGCCCCGCCCGCCATCCCGTGAGGTAGCACTATGAACGCTTTGACAGGTGGAAACTACACGACTGCGGATGGCCGCAAGATCGGTGGCACCATGATGGAAATGAAAAACATCACTCTTCGCTTTGGCGGTGTGGTGGCTATCAAGGACATCTCTTTCGATATCAACGAAGGCGAAATTCGCGCCATCATCGGACCGAATGGCGCCGGCAAGTCATCGATGCTGAATGTCATTTCAGGCTTCTATAACCCGCAAGAAGGCGAAGTGTGGTTTCATGGCAAGAAACGTGCACCGATGCGCCCCTATCAGGTGGCCCGACAAGGGATCGCGCGGACCTTCCAAAACATCGCCTTGTTTGAAGGCATGAGCGTTTTGGACAACGTCATGACGGGTCGCTTGACCCATATGAAATCCGGAATGCTGAGCCAGATGATCTGGAAAGGGAAAGCCGAGAAAGAAGAGACTGAAAACCGCGAGGTCGTTGAGAAGATAATCGACTTTCTGGAGATCCAGGCGATCCGGAAGACACCCGTAGGTCGTCTGCCTTACGGTTTGAAAAAGCGCGTGGAGCTGGCGCGCGCCCTGGCTGCAGAACCTAAGCTGCTGCTTTTGGACGAGCCGATGGCGGGGATGAATGTCGAAGAAAAAGAGGACATGAGCCGCTTTATCCTTGATGTTAATGATGAATTTGGAACGACCATCGCGTTGATCGAGCACGACATGGGTGTGGTTATGGACCTGTCGGACCGTGTTGTCGTGATGGATTACGGCAAAAAGATTGGCGACGGAACACCGGATGAGGTGCGCAACAACCAAGAGGTGATTGATGCGTATCTGGGGGTGGCGCATGATTAGGCCGCTCGTCGGAGACTTTGGAAAATTGCGCCGGCGTTGTGTCGGGCCGTTTGCTCGTTCTCTGTGTGCGATGGCTTTGACCACATCTGCTGCGCTGGCGGGGGCGTGGGAAGAGTTCGAATCTCTGTGTTTGCTTCCCATGGAAAATATCTCGTTGGCCCAACCCACGACACTTGAGCCGTATCAGAGTTTCAAGAATGATGGTGATACCTACACAACGTACAAAATCGATGGCGCAAAGCTGGCGATCTCGGATGGGCGCGCAGGAGCGTCGAAATGGTGCTGGATTGATGTTGGGCCTAGAGCCGCCACTAGATTTTCCGAGTCATCTTCAAGCTGGAGCGAGTCAGCTCAAGCTGATGTGCGATATGAGCTGATCGACAAGCGTGCCCCCGGCTTTCTGTTACGAAGCACTTCTTGGCGCGAGCCAAAGCTTGATGTGACCCTGTCGATGCGGGGCAAAGGCAGCAACCTCATAATGCGCGTGGAGGAAACAGATCTTGAATCGTGAACCAATGAATGGAGGCTCCGATGCCTGAGCAGTTTCTCTTTGCGATGGAAGTCATCCTGAACGGGTTGATGGCTGGCGTGCTGTATGCGCTGGTGGCCTTGGGGTTTGTGCTAATCTTCAAAGCGTCGGGCATTTTCAACTATGCGCAAGGCGTCATGGCCCTGTTTGCGGCGCTGACCTTGGTGGGGATTATGGACGGACAGGTGCCGTTCAGCCACCTGATCAACGCGACCTTCGGGACGGATTTGCACCATTTCGGCTGGCATGTGCCAGCATTGCTGGCGATCATCCTGACAGCTGGGGTCATGGTGGCCTTCGCTTGGCTGGTGCAGAAGTTCATCTTCCGGCATCTGGTCAATCAGGAGCCGATCATCCTTTTCATGGCGACCATAGGCCTTGCGTATTTCCTAGAAGGCGTCGGCGATCTGATGTGGGGTTCCGACATCAAGAAATTGGATGTGGGTTTGCCGCAGGGCATCAATGAATGGATTGATGTCACGACATTCGAGGCGTTTGGATACGGGTTCTTTATCGACAATCTCGACATTTCCGCCAGCATCGTGGCTGCGATCCTAGTTGCAGTACTGATTATGTTCTCGCAATACACCAAGCAGGGTCGCGCTTTGAGGGCGGTTGCCGATGACCACCAAGCTGCTCTGTCTGTGGGCATTTCGTTGAATTTCATCTGGGTGTTGGTCTGGTCGATCGCAGGATTCGTGGCGTTGGTCGCGGGAATTATGTGGGGCGCCAAATCGGGCGTGCAGTTCTCGCTGTCCCTGATTGCCTTGAAGGCGCTGCCGGTGCTGATGCTGGGCGGCTTCACCTCAATCCCCGGTGCCATTGTCGGTGGATTGATCATCGGTGTCGGTGAGAAGCTGTTCGAGTTCCTGATTGGCCCAATGGTCGGTGGCGCGACTGAAAACTGGTTCGCCTACGTTCTGGCGCTGCTATTCCTCGTCTTCCGCCCGCAGGGGCTGTTCGGCGAAAAAATTATTGAAAGGGTGTGACCATGAGCAAACTGATTGCCGTTTTGAACGTCATTGCGTGGTCGGGCTTTTGGGCCTTTGGGTATCTGGCGCTAAGCGCTGATGTCGGTAACACGTCCCAGATCATGATCGCTGGCCTGCTGGCGGTAGTTGGCGCTGCGGTCGGGCTGTTCACCTACATGCAGCTGGTGCGCCACTCAGAGGCAACGGGCTATGCCAAGCCACGCAACCGCGTGCCCGACAGCGTTCGCGAGACCGACGGGGGAGCCGCTTAATGTTCTATCGTGAATCAGGCGACTTTAGCACCACCTATGCCGAGGATAGCCAAACCTTCCCGATCAAATTCGACCGCTACCGCTACTATGTGGTTTTGGCGGTCGCTTTTCTGGTTATCCCGTTCATCATCAACGACTATTGGGCCAACGCTGTGGCAGTGCCGTTCCTGATCTACGCCATTGCAGCGATCGGGTTGAATATTCTGACCGGCTATTGTGGGCAGGTTTCTCTGGGTACCGGCGCCTTCATGGCTGTAGGGGCATACGCCGTCTACAAGCTGATGACAGCTTTCCCCGAAATCTCGATGCTGGTGCATGTACCGCTGGCAGGTTTGATTACGGCAGGGGTTGTGACGGTTTTCGGGCTGCCGTCGCTGCGGATCAAAGGGTTCTATCTGGCGGTGGCGACGCTGGCCGCGCAGTTCTTTTTGGTCTGGTTGTTTAACAAGGTGCCATGGTTTTACAACTACTCTGCGTCCGGCCAGATTTCGTCGCCAGAGCGTGACGTGCTGGGCATCATTGTAACCGGTCCCAACACCGAAGCTTGGGCGAAATACATGATCTGCCTGATCTTCGTGACTCTGGCTGCGATCATCGCGCGGAACCTGACACGCGGTTCAGTAGGACGTAAATGGATGGCTATCCGCGACATGGACATCGCCGCCGAGATCATCGGCGTAAACCCGATGATGGCGAAGCTGACGGCCTTTGCGGTGTCGGGCTTCTTTATCGGGGTCGCAGGCGCGCTGTTCTTTAGCGTCTACCTTGGTGCGGCTGAGGTGGGGGAAAGCTTCGGGATCGACAAGTCGTTCTTGGTGCTGTTCATGGTGATTATCGGTGGTTTGGGATCGATCTTCGGATCCTTTGCCGGTGCTGCCTTTATGGTGCTGCTGCCTGTGTTCCTGAAGAACGTCTTTGTCGGAATGCTGGGCTGGCCCACGGATCTGGCGGCGCATTTGCAATTCATCGTGTCTGGTGGCCTGATCATCGTGTTCTTGATTCTGGAGCCGCACGGCCTGGCGCAACTCTGGCGCTTGGCGAAAGAGAAACTTCGGCTGTGGCCGTTCCCGCATTAATCAAAATCGAGGCGGGGTGAACCCCGCCCTACGCTTCAAAACATTCTAGGGAGGAAAAACTAGATGAAACTGACGACCTTAGCAGTGGCGGCCATGATGGCAGCCAGCCCAGTGATGGCAGACCTTGTGTTCCCGTCGCTGTCCTATCGCACTGGCCCATATGCCGCCAACGGTATTCCATTCGCGGATGGATACGAAGATTATTTCACCCTGCTGAACGAGCGCGACGGCGGCATTGGCGGCGTGCCGATCAAAGTGATCGAATGCGAAACCGGCTACAACACCGAGAAGGGTGTGGAATGCTACGAGGCCACCAAGGGGGAAGGCGCGTTGGTGTACCAGCCGCTGTCGACCGGCATCACCTACCAGCTGATCCCGAAAGTGACCGCTGACGGCATCCCGATGCACACCATGGGCTATGGCCGGACATCTGCGAAGAACGGCGAGACGTTCTCCAACGTGTTCAACTATCCGGCCAACTATTGGGATGGGGCATCGCACGCGATCAACCACATCATGTCGCTTGGCGACATCTCTGGTAAGAAAATCGCGCTGGTCTATCACAACTCTGCTTATGGCAAGGAGCCGATCCGCACCTTGGAGGAGCTTTCCAAGAAGCACGGTTTTGAGTTGATGTTGGTTCCAGTCGACCACCCCGGCCAAGAGCAAAAATCGCAATGGCTGCAAATCCGCCAACAGCGCCCTGACAACGTCATCATGTACGGCTGGGGCGTTATGAACCAAGTCGCCATTCAGGAAGCGGCCAACATCCGTTATCCGATGGAAAACTTCATTGGTATCTGGTGGTCCGGCTCGGAAAATGACGTGCTGCCAGCAGGCGACCGTGCGAATGGCTACAAGGCTCTGACGTTCCATAACCTCGGCGACGACTACCCGCTCTATGACGACTTGCGCAAATACGTGGTCGATGCGGGCAAAGCTGCAGGTGCTGGCGACCAACTTGGCACGGCGCTGTATAACCGTGGCATGTATGCTGCAATGTTGGCCTCCGAAGCTGCCAAAACAGCGCAAGAGCTGTCGGGCGAGAAGAACCTGACACCTGCCATGATGCGCGACGGCATGGAAGCACTGGAAATGACCGAAGCCAAAATGGCCGAGATCGGACTGCCAGGCTTTGGTCCTGAGTTCAAAGTGTCTTGCCAGAACCACGGCGGCAACGGCCTTGGAGCTGTAGCGCAGTGGGATGCAGCGGCGAAAAAATGGTCGCTGATCACGGGCTATGAAGGCTCTGATCAAGACGTGATCCAGCCGTTGATCGACGAAGACAGCGCAGCATTCGCAGCCGAAGCCGGCATCGAAGCGGGCTGCAAGTAAGACTAATGTTCCCGGCTGGCGTATGCTGGCCGGGACTCCACCAACTTTAGCAGGATGTTGAAATGCTGGATGGTTCCAAAACTGAGACCCTCTTGGAGGTCAACAACATTGAGGTGATTTATAATCACGTCATTCTGGTGCTGAAGGGCGTGTCCCTGAAGGTGGCGCAAGGCGGGATTACGGCGCTTCTGGGCGGCAACGGGGCGGGCAAGTCGACGACTCTGAAAGCGGTGTCGAACTTGCTGCATTCGGAGCGGGGTGAGGTGACCAAGGGGTCGATCATCTATCGCGGCGACCATATTGCCGGGCTGGATCCTGCGGATATGGTGAAGCGTGGGGTTATTCAGGTGATGGAGGGGCGCCATTGCTTTGAACACCTGACAGTCGAAGAAAATCTGATGACCGGCGCGTATACCCGATCCGATGGGCGCGGCGCTGTGGCGGCTGATCTGGAAAAGGTCTACGCCTATTTCCCGCGCTTGCGAGAACGGCGCACGTCACAGGCGGGCTACACCTCTGGCGGAGAGCAGCAGATGGTTGCGATTGGCCGCGCGATGATGGCCAAGCCCGAAACGATCTTGTTGGACGAGCCGTCGATGGGACTTGCGCCGCAGCTGGTGGAAGAGATTTTCGGAATTGTGAAGTCTTTGAATGAACAGGAGGGCGTGTCCTTTCTGCTGGCGGAACAGAACACCAACGTGGCACTACGATTTGCACATTACGGGTATATCCTTGAAAGCGGTCGCGTTGTAATGGACGGACCTGCCGCAGAACTGCGCGAGAACCCCGACGTGAAAGAGTTTTACCTTGGTATGTCGGATGAGGGACGAAAGTCGTTCCGCGATGTACGCAGTTATCGGCGTCGCAAACGTTGGCTGTCGTAGTTTTTTAGTACTTTTAACCAAATGGAGACGTAGCGTGGGATTCTATGATGACTTGGAGACCCGCAGTGCGGACGCACGCGAAGCCGCTCAAGTGGCAGCATTGCGAAAGCTTGGCGTCGAACTAAAGAGTTTGGCGGAGCTGTCAGGCAGGCCTGTGCTGCGAAAGTCAGACCTTTCGGCGAAGCAGAAAGAAAAGCCGCCATTTGGAGGCATGCATGTCGACAACGTCGCGCATGTTTTTCAATCGCCGGGGCCGATTTACGAGCCTGGTGGCGTGTCCCACGACTGGTGGCGCTTCGGTCGGTTTTTGAACGCCTGCGGGATCGGCCGCAACGATGTCGTGCAAAACTGTTTCGGCTATCATCTGACCCCCGCAGGGATGATGTTTGAAAATGGCGCACGCGCCGTGGGCGCGCGGGTCCTGCCAGCGGGCACGGGCCAAACCGAATTACAGGTTCGCGCAGCCAAAGACGTCGGCGCGACGGCCTATGCAGGCACGCCAGACTATTTGAATGTTATATTGGAGAAGGCCGATGAAATGGGGGAGGCCTTGGGCTTCACTAAGGCGGCGGTGTCGGGCGGTGCGTTATTCCCGTCGTTGCGGCAGAGCTATGCGGATCGTGGTATCTCGTGTCTCCAATGCTATGCAACGGCCGATCTTGGGCATATTGCCTACGAGTCTGACGCAATGGAAGGTATGATCATCGACGAAGGCGTTATCGTCGAGATTGTGACGCCCGGGACCGGGACGCCCGTGGCCGAGGGCCAAGTTGGCGAGATTGTTGTCACATCGTTGAACCCCGATTACCCGCTGATCCGCTTTGGTACGGGCGACATGAGCGCCATTATGACAGGAACATCGCCATGCGGGCGAACCAACATGCGCATCAAAGGCTGGATGGGACGGGCGGACCAGACAACCAAGATCAAAGGCATGTTCGTACGTCCCGAACAGGTGGCTGATCTCGTTGCGAAGCATGCCGAGATCGTACGGGCGAGGGTCGTGGCCTCCCGCGATGGAGAAATGGACACAATGCGTGTTTTGATTGAGGCTGACGGTGGAAGCGCGGAGGTTTTCGCCAGCTCTATTGTTGATGTGTTGAAACTAAAAGGCGCTGTAGACGTTGTCCCCGTAGGTAGCCTGCCCAATGATGGGCTCGTGATCGAGGATCAACGTAGCTACGATTAGAGAGGATTTTGCCATGAAACCCCACGCCAGCCTAGCCGCCCTGTTGTTAATGTCGGTGCCTGCCTGGGCGGGGGACATGGCCCTAGTTGTCGGCAACGAAGACTATGCCAACGGGCGAGATCTGGGATCCGCGGACGAGATGTTGGACGCGGTTACGCCGTTGCAGGACGCTGGGTTCGAAGTTCTGAGCGGCGCGGACCTGAGCGCCGCTGCGCTCTTGGACTTGGTGTCGAACTTGAACTCCAAAACCGACGGATCGGGGCGCGTGGTCGTCGCTTTGTCAGGGCATTTCGGCCAGAGCACTAGCGGGAACTGGTTCATTGGATCTGATGCGGACGGGCCTGATTTGGTGTCGGTCAACGCCCAGGCCGTTTCAATCTCGACACTTCTGGAAATCGCTGGCCGCTCCCCTGGCGGTGCTGTCGTGGCGTTGGGTGTGGAGGAGGCAGAGTTTAAGTTCGGCAGCGGAATGCGCACCGGCTTAGGAAGCTTCGACATCCCGCAAGGGGTAAGCGTCATTATCGGTCCGTCAGGCGATGTTGCTGATTTCGCCAAAGACGCGCTTCCCGTGAAAGGGCAATCCATCGCAAACGCGCTGAACGCCTGGCCGAGTTTGCAAGGCATGGGCTTTATGGCCCCGCTTGTTCCGTTCCTTCCAAGCGACGGAGAAGCCCCACCTGCCGTGGTGAAAGTCGATCCGGATGCCGATCAGAAGGCGCTGTGGAAAGTAACGCAGGATATCGGGACGCTAGACGCCTACGAGGCCTATTTGAAGCGCCACCCGAAAGGGCTGTTCACCGATCAAGCGCGCGCTGAAATTGAAAAGATCATAGCGCAGCCGCAACTTTTAGCGGAACAAAGTGAAGCGGCACTCAATTTGAGCCGAGACAGACGCCGCGAGATTCAACGCTCCTTGTCTTTGTTAGATTACGATCCGAACGGAATTGACGGTATTTTTGGTCGCGGGTCGCGAGCTGCCATCCAGAAATGGCAGAATGTGAACGGGGAGGACGCGACGGGGTTCCTGACGCTTGCCCAGATCGAGCGGATCAAGGCGCAAGCCGATCGCCGATCGCAGGAACTGGAAGAAGAGGCGCGAATTCGTAAGGTCGAGCTGGAACGCAAGGACCGCGCATATTGGCGAGCTACGGGCCAAGGTGGCGACGAAACAGGGTTACGCGCCTATCTGGAGCGCTACCCCGACGGGGTGTTTGCCGAACTCGCGACAGCGCGTCTTGAACCTTTTGAAGACGCCCGCCGCGCAGCCGCTGCCGAGCAGGATCGCGCGGACTGGGATGCCGCGGTATCGGTAGGGTCGCTGGCTGCATACCAAGGTTACATTCAGGCAAATCCCGAGGGCGCATTTGTTGAGCAGGCGCGCGCGCAGATTGCTGAATTGGAGTTTGAGGCAAAGAACGCAGACGCCTTGCGTGCGGCCGAACGCAATGAGGAACGTTTGGGTCTGAATGGTGGCACCAAGCGTTTGGTCGAAGATCGGCTGCGGTCGCTAGGCCTAAAGCCCGGCGCAGTGGACGGGACATTTGACGATGACACACGCCGCGCGATCCGACGCTATCAAGAGGCGCGAAATTTGCCGCGCACCGGTTTCCTGAGCCAGCAGACACTGGTTCGCTTGCTCGCGGATTCGGTGCTGCGCTAGATTGCTTTGCGCGCTTTCAACGCCGCAGAAATGGTCCCGTCGTCGAGGTAGTCCAACTCCCCACCGATTGGGACGCCTTGCGCCAACGACGTTACGGTAACGCCACGCCTGTCTAGTTCGCCTGCGATATAGTGCGCGGTTGTTTGACCGTCGATTGTGGCGTTAAGCGCCAAAATGACTTCGCTAATCTGCTCGCCGACCACACGGTCCATCAGCTTTGGGATGCGTAGCTCTTCTGGCCCAATGGCGTCCAGCGCGGACAAGGTGCCACCCAATACATGGTAACGGCCCTTGAAGACGCCGGAACGCTCCATCGCCCACAAGTCGGCGACGTCTTCGACGACACAGATTTCTCCGTTTGCGCGCTTTTCAGTGGTGCAGATGTCGCAAACGTCTGAGGTGCCGATGTTCCCGCAGTTCAGGCACTCCCGCGCGGTGGCGGCGACGTGCTGCAAACTGTCGGCGAGTGGTACCATAAGGAGCGCGCGCTTCTTGATCATGTGCAACACTGCACGCCGCGCCGAACGGGGGCCAAGTCCCGGCAGCTTTGCCATCATCTCGATGAGATGATCCAAATCTTTGGTTGAGTTTGACACGCCCTTGAACCAACCGCCCTCAGAAGGGCAGTTTCATGCCTGCCGGAATTCCCATTTCCTCGGTGAGCTTGCTCATCTCGGAGGCGGCCTTGTCCGCAGCTTTCGACTGGGCGTCTTTGATGGCAGCAAGGATCAGATCTTCGACGACTTCTTTCTCCTCTGGATGAAAGATCGAAGGGTCGATATCCAGGCCGGTCAGGATACCTTTAGCAGTTGCGGTGGCCTTCACCAAACCTGCACCGCTTTCGCCTTGGACTTCGATGTTCTGCAGGTCTTCCTGCATCTGGGTCATCTTATCCTGCATCTCTTTGGCTTTTTTCATCATTCCGGCCATGTCGCCGAGGCTGCCTAGTCCTTTGAGCATCTGGAGGTCTCCATTGAGAATTCGTGTTGAAGGTGTTTATGGCAGAGCCAACAGGACAGGCACAAGCGCACACCGCCTTGTAGGGCAGGAAGATGGCGCGAATTTCATAGTTCTAAGCTGAAATGGCGTTGCGAAATGGGTCAGTCGTCCTCGAACGGGTCCCATTCATCTTCGACTTCAGGAAGCGCCTCGACAGCGGCCTCCTGGACCAAATCCGCGGCGGTGCGGATCTCGATGATTTTCGCACCGGGGAAGGCCTGAAGAGTGGCTTGCATCAGCGGGTGTCCAGTGGCTTCGGCCTTCAGCGCGTTCGCCTCTCTGTCACGTTCAGCGGCTAGGGTCGGTGCGCCACCTTCGTTAACAAGAGTGACTGCCCACCGCTGACCCGTCCACTGCTGCAGGCGAGCGCCAAGACGCGCTGCGAGATCGCGTGGCGCGTCGTTTGTGGGAACAAACTCAATACGCCCAGGGGCGTAGTGGGCCAACTGGATGTAGCCTTCGACCTCGACCAGCAGCTTCATGTCTCTGTTGGTGCGGATGAGCTCCACGACCTGATTGAATGTCGCGTAGCGGGCGAGCGCATGTTCTGGCGAAACGTCCAGAGCAGCAGACGTACCACCGCCCATTGTGACTGTTTCAGTTTGCGCGCGGGCAGTCGTCATTCCGCCGCCTTGTGGTGGCGTTGATCCGCCGGATGGCGCGGATGGGGGCGGCGTTTCTTGCAACTTGCGCACCAACTCTTCTGGCGAAGGCAAGTCGGCCATATGGGTCAACCGGATGATCGCCATTTCAGCCGCCATCATGGCGTTGGGCGCGCTTGCGACCTCTTCTAGGGATTTCAGCAGGAGTTGCCACATGCGGGACATCGCGCGCATCGGAAGCGCTTCGGCCATTTGCGCACCGCGTGTGCGCTCGTCCGGCCCGACAGTCGGATCATCGGCTGCCTCAGGCGTAATTTTGATAACGCTAACCCAGTGGGTGATTTCGGCCAAGTCACGCAGGACGGCCATAGGATCGGCCCCGTCGGCATATTGCGAGGACAGTTCTTGCAATGCGCCTGCGGCGTCGCCCTTCATGACAAGGTCGAACAGGTCCAGCACGCGGCCGCGATCAGCAAGGCCGAGCATGGCACGGACTTGGGGTGCCGTTGTTTCGCCTGCGCCGTGGGAAATGGCCTGATCCATGAGGCTCATCGCATCACGCACAGAGCCTTCTGCGGCGCGGGTGATCAGCGCTAGCGCGTCCTCGGCGATTTCAGCTGTTTCTTTTGCAGCGATGGATTGCAGGTGGGCGATCATCACCTCCGGCTCGATCCGGCGCAGATCGAAACGTTGGCAGCGGGACAGGACGGTGACCGGAACTTTACGGATTTCCGTGGTGGCGAAGATGAATTTGACGTGTTCGGGCGGCTCCTCCAGCGTCTTCAACAGGGCGTTGAAGGCGGAGGTGGACAGCATGTGCACCTCATCGATGATGTAAATTTTGTAGCGGGCGGAAGCGGCGCGGTAGTGAACAGAGTCGATAATTTCGCGAATGTCACCCACACCGGTCCGAGACGCCGCGTCCATTTCCATAACGTCGACATGGCGGCCTTCTGCGATCGCCACACAGTTGTCGCAAACCCCACAGGGGTCAGTCGTCGGGCCACCTTGACCATCAGCACCGACGCAGTTCATTCCTTTAGCGATAATCCGCGCTGTGGTGGTTTTGCCAGTGCCTCGAATGCCCGTCATGATGAACGCTTGTGCAATACGGCCCGCGTCAAAAGCGTTCTTGAGCGTGCGCACCATGGCGTCCTGACCGATCAGATCGGCGAATGTGGCTGGGCGGTATTTCCGCGCCAGAACCTGATAGCCGCCGCTGGTGGTTTCAGTCATTTGAGATCCTTGGATTCGACACATTTCGGAAGTTAGTTGTCCAACGGCGCGAGGTCCAGCGAATGCGCGCTGCGATATTGGCCTGACCCAGTCCCCCTAGCTGCTGATAGATATATATTCCTGAGCTTATGAGCTTTTTGGGGGCTGAATTAAAGCCGCTTAGCAGGGCGGCATTCGTAGCGTTGACACTCCCGCGCAAGCTCAGGTGCGTTAAGCCGAGGTACAGCCATTGTCATCAGAGCCCAAAAGCGGACATATTGCCCGATAGCTGAGTTGGGGGTGACGCCGCGATCATTGATCCGGCAACGTCGCGCAGGATCGCCCGAGGCATGTGCGACTAAGGTGAGAGGTTGGACATCGACCCAAGTGGGGCTCGTTGTGGCTGCTTCCTTCCGGATCTGACCAGGTTGGCGAGGCACTTGCCCGCGCCAACCCCTCAACGCCGATATAGGCACAGATTCTTCTTAACGCAAGGTTTGCCAACTTCGCGCCCGCATGCCAGAAGCAGTGCGAATGCAGTAGGGGCGCGGCGTTGAAACTTGCGGAAACAGTTACATTTGGTGGCTCTGGACTGGACCGCGCTGCACATTTGCGTGGTGATGCGGCGGCTTTAGAGACGCTTTTGGCCAAGTCAGGCACTGGGGTTTTACCGCTTTGGCGCGGTAAGCCGTTGATTGCGGGAGAAGATCGTGATCGACCCGCATGGCAAACGGCAGATCACGCGATTTTTGCCCTTGCTGACGAAGCCCCTATTTTTTTGGGGTTAGACGATGGCGAAGCGCGGTTCGCGCGCGACATCTCCAACTGGGAGCCGGACGAAAATCTTGAGACACTGAACCAGTTTCTTGACCCATCCGAGCAGCGCTTCCCGGGCCTGCCGGAGACGGAACGATTCTCCGAGCTTCGGGCGATTATGACCAATCTGAATGTGCGGGATGCTGAATTGATCGCGACGGCGAAAGCCATCGGAAGCTGGCACGAGACCCATGGGTTTTGTGCAAGATGTGGTGCGAAGAGCCGGATTTCGATGGCAGGATGGCAGCGCGATTGTGATACATGTGGCGGGCACCACTTCCCGCGCACCGATCCCGTCGTCATCATGCTGGTGACGCATGGGAATTCGGTGCTGATGGGCCGTTCCCCAGGCTGGCCCGAAGGGATGTATTCCTGCCTTGCCGGGTTCGTAGAGCCAGGAGAGACCATCGAGGCCGCCGTGCGTCGCGAGACGTTCGAAGAATCGGGCATCGAGGTCGGTGAGGTCGAGTATCTTTCAAGCCAGCCGTGGCCGTTTCCGGCGTCTTTGATGTTTGGATGCCGCGGCCATGCTATAACGACCAAGATTACAATCGACCCCGACGAAATCGAAGATGCGATTTGGGTCACGCGCGAAGAGATGATGGAGACGTTTGCGGGCAACAATCCGAAAATGAAACCCGCGCGCAAAGGCGCCATCGCGCATTTCCTGTTGCTTAACTGGCTTCAGGATACGTTAGACTGAAGACAAGAATAGAATGAGCAGACTGTTATGAAGTTCTCTACCAAGGAAGACCTAGAGATTCCTATCGACGAAGTGTTTCAGATGCTGTCGGATTTCGACGGGTTTGAACGTGCGATTTTGCGACGTGGCGCTGACGTTTCCCGCACAGATAAAATGTCGACAATCGGCGTCGGCTTGAGCTGGAAAGCCCGCGCGACCGTGCGCGGAAAGAAGCGCGAATTTGACGTGTCCCTAATCGAATACGATCGCCCGAACCAGATGCTTTTTGACGTAAAAACCAAGAACATGGCCGCGACTTTTCTTGTCGAGTTGGTGGCACTGTCCCGCGCCCGTACTCGTATGCGCGTCGAGTTGGATGTGCGACCCCAGACGCTTTCAGCACGGTTGCTGATGCAGTCCGCGAAACTTGCTCGCAACACGCTGAATCGCCGCTACAAGACACGCATCGCACATTTCGCCAGCGATCTGGAAGAGCGTCACAAGAAAAGCCTACGCGCGACTGGCGCCTAGGGGCGAGCTTCAACGCCATTCAATAATTTTCTCGTTCTGGACATCTCTCCTGACAGATCTTGGGTAGTGGGTCACTTTGAAATTAGATAATTTGCGCTCGCGCGATGGAGTGACTATCTTAGAGATATGACATGGGAAATCAAAAACGAAGAGATGAAGTGCTCTGCTTGCGGCTCACTCCACTTAGTCGAGTATCAAAAGGTTCCAGTGCGGGAACGGCAAACGCTGAAATGCGTCAACTGCGGGGAATCTCTCTACAGTGGCAACACGACTATTTCATATGCCTCCCCGAAGCTGGTTGATCAATGACGACTTGCCGAAGTTCGAAAAAATGCCACCAGCGGGCTGACGGTCCTTAGTCCAAGACCATCCGAAGAACAGATCCTACGTTTTCGGAAAGGGGGCGGTCGCCTGCTAAGGCCGCCTCCACAGGAACCCACGCAGCATCCAGAGCGTCGTCGTCGGCAGCGGGCAGTCCAGCGACATAGGCGCAGTGCACCGCTGCCAGCAAATAGTGATGCGTTATATCGCCGTCGTCGTCCTGCCCGATCACATCGATATTTGTAAGGTAACTTAGCGGCCTTGCGGTCACGCCGGTTTCTTCCAACAATTCCCTTGCCGCTGCATCCAGCGCCGTTTCTCCCAATTCAACGTGCCCACCGGGGAAACCCCAAAGGCCGGCATTGGGCGGGTTGCGACGTTGGACGAGCAGCGTACGCCCTTCATGCACGACCACTGCAATGGCCCCGAGGGTAGGGCGCCGCGTCATCGCTAGTCGCGCGCGAACGCGGCGGGATAGGTGCCGAGCACTTTGATATCGGAGGTGAAAAAGTCCAGTTCCTCCATCGCATGCTGAACGCCGATATCGTCTGGGTGGCCCGAGATGTCGGCATAAAATTGCGTTGCAGTGAATTCTCCGTCGACCATGTAGCTTTCTAGCTTGGTCATGTTGACTCCATTCGTCGCGAAGCCCCCCATCGCCTTATAGAGCGCGGCAGGGATGTTCCGGACGTTGAACACGAAGGATGTGATCATATGCGTATCCCCACGCCGCGACATGTCGGCCTTGGGTGACATAATCAGGAATCGCGTTGTGTTGGTGTCGTGGTCTTCGATGTCACGGGCGAGAACTTCGAGACCGTGTGTCTCAGCCGCCATCTCGGAAGCCAACACACCAATGCCTGGCTCTGGATGCGCGGCAAGCTCCGCTGCGGCACCGGCGCTGTCGGCGGCGGCTTCGCCGCGAATGCCATGCGCGGCGAGGTAGGCTCGGCATTGCGGGATCAACACCAGATGCGCACGCACCGTCTCAATGCTGTCGAGCGAGGTGCCTTTGGGCGCCATCAGCGCGATACGAACCCTCACAAAAGCCTCATCAACAATGTGTAGACCTGATTCTGGTAGCAAGCGGTGAATGTCGGCCACTCGTCCATAGGTGGTATTCTCTACAGGCAGCATAGCAAGCGCAGCATCGCCGTTGCGGACGGCCTCAATCACCTCTTCAAAGGTGGTGCAAGGCAGCGGGTCCATGTCTGGTCGCGCATGCACGCAGGCTTCATGGGAATACGCGCCAAGCTCCCCTTGGAATGCAATTTTCTGGGCCATAGTGTATTTTCCCGCAAAAAGGCGTTTAGTCGCGGTGTCTAGCCCTTGCGGAACAGTATGGGAAGACGATACATACCGCCGAAACGCCAAACGGGTGAGAGACAGACATGTTTGACACGATGACAATGACCAAAATTCTGGGCGCGGCCTGCGGATCGCTTCTGGTTTTCCTTCTGGGTGGCTGGGCAGCCGACTTGATCTATCACGGCGGCGGAGGCCACGGTGATGAACATCAGCAAGCCTACGTTATCGAAGTTGAAGGCGGCGAAGCCGAAGCCGAAGAAGTGGTCGAAGAGGTAGATTTCGCGGCTGTCATGGCAGACGCCGATGCCGAGAAAGGCTCCAAAGTCTTTTCAAAGTGCAAAGCCTGCCACAAGCTGGAAGACGGAGCGAACGGCACCGGCCCGCACCTGTATGGTGTCGTCGGACGTGACATCGCTGCTGTTGGAGACTTTGGATATTCCGACGTGCTGTCCGGCAAGGGCGGGGCATGGACCCCAGAAGAGCTGCAAGCGTTCCTTGAAAACCCTAAAGCATATGCCCCGGGCACGAAGATGAGCTTCGCCGGCCTGAAGAAAATCGACGACCGCGCGAACCTGATTGCATATCTCGAGACAATTGGCGGCTAAGTCCGGCGTAGACTTGATTTCCGAAAGGCCGTCCGATTGGGCGGCCTTTTTCGTTTCAAGTCGATCCGCTTCGCTCACAATCGCGCAATCGGCCTTGATTGTTGAACAAATCCAACTTCTTTTGTTTTATCTGGTTAGTGTCACGCTCATGACAGGTCTCAGGAGGATCAAAATGAAAAACCACCATCCACAAGCCCTTGTGCTTAACCGATCAGCGCAAACAAGCCGGATGAAGTGGTTGGGTGCGGGCTTGATGCTGATCGCAGCAACGGTGGCGTCTGTTACAGCAGCGCGGTCCGAAACGATCATCAGGGCGCACGGGTTTTCCGACTTTGGGGAGCTGAAATACCCCGAAGGCTTCCCTCGCCTCAACTATGTGAACCCCGAAGCGCCCAAAGGGGGCGAGATTTCCGTGGCCGCGCAAGGCACATTCGACAGCATGAACCCGTTCAGCCGGAAAGGGCGCGGCGGTGCCTTGTCGAGCACCCCTTATGAGCGCCTGATGACCAACGTGGATGACGACCCATACGGGGCCTACTGCCTGTTGTGCGAAAGCCTTGAATACCCCGAGAGCCAAGACTGGGTGATCTTCAACCTGCGTCCTGAGGCGAAGTTTTCGGACGGCAGCCCTGTTACTGCGCAAGACGTTGTCTTCACAGTTAAAACCTTTTTGACCGACGGGTTGCCGTCTTTCGCGCAAGCTGTGTCGAAGTTCTACAAAAGCTACGAGGCGCTAGACGACCATCGAATCAAGTTCACCTTCAACGAAGGAATTCCACGCAAGGGACTGATCAGCCAAGCAGGTGCTTCGATTGCGTTCTCAAAAAAATGGTTCGACGACAACAACGCCAACATCAAAGAGCCCCGACTGGAGGCTGCGATTGGCTCCGGCCCTTACGTGCCGGTTGAGGTCGATCCACCTCGCCGGATCGTTTATCAGCGCAACCCCGACTATTGGGGCGCAGATTTACCCGTCAACAAAGGGCGCTGGAATTTCGACCGCATCCGCATCGAATATTTCGCAGATGATACCGCGTCGATGGAGGCCTTCAAAAGCGGGGTCTACAACTTCCGCCGCGAAAACAGCTCTTTGAAATGGGCGACGGCGTATGACTTCCCCGGTATCAAGGAGGGCAACATAGTCAAGGCAGAGCTGCCAAATGGCGACCTGCCCCCGTCCTACGGCATGGTGTTCAACCTGCGCCGCGACAAGTTCGACGACCCGCGCGTGCGCGAAGCGTTGCAACTGATGTATAATTTCACGTGGACCAATGAGACGCTGCAATTCGGGCTGTTTGCTCAGCGTAACTCCTTCTGGGAGAATACAGATCTGGAAGCCAAAGGCGTGGCGGAAGGTCTGGAGCTTGAATATCTCAAATCAGTTGAAGATCTGCTCGAAGACAAATCCGTTCTGACCGAGCCTGTCGTTGTGGCGCACGAAAGCAGTGCCCGCCAGTTGGATCGCAAAAACCTGCGCAAAGCGACGCAACTTCTATCCGACGCGGGATGGGAATCTGACGCCAGTGGCGTTCTGTCGAAAGACGGCAAGCCTTTGGAGATTGAGTTCCTCTCGTCCAACCCTGCTTACGACCGTTTGATCCAGCCCTATATCGAGAATTTGAAGCGCCTTGGCATTCAGGCAGTCTACAATCGTGTCGACCCTGCCCAGTACACCAACCGAGAGCGCGCGTTTGATTGGGACATGATTTACGACGGTTACATCAACGGCTTTGAAGAGGGCAACGGAATCTCGCAGCGCTTCGGGTCGGAGGATGCGGAATATTCGTTGTTCAACCCATCGGGATACAGCTCTCCGGCTGTGGATGCGCTTATCAAGAAGATGCTGGATGCTGAGACGCTGGAAGAAATGCAGGCGGCAGTGCGTGCGACTGACCGAATTCTTCGGGCTGCGCGGATCATGATTCCGGCATGGTATAACGACACTTTCTGGGTTTCTTATTACGACATGTTCGAGCATCCGGATGAATTGCCGCCACTGGCCTTGGGACATCTGGATTTTTGGTGGTATAACGCCGACAAGGCTGCGGCCTTGAAGGCAAAAGGCGCCCTCTAGAGGCGCTCGGAAAAACAGGCGGTAAGACCCGAACATGGGCGCATATATCCTCAGACGGCTTTTGCTGGTGATCCCGACGCTGATCGGGATCATGATAGTGAACTTTGCCCTGACGCAATTCGTACCGGGTGGCCCGATCGAGCAGATCATCGCCAACCTTGAAGGGCAGGGCGACGTCTTCGAAGGCTTCTCTGGCGGAAGCAACGACAGCCAGTTGGAAAGCCTGAGCACCGACAGCAAATATGAAGGTGCGCGAGGGCTGCCACCGGAGTTCATCGCCAAGCTGGAAAAGGAGTTCGGCTTCGATAAACCGCCACTAGAGCGGTTCCTGAACATGATGTGGAACTACCTGCGCTTTGATTTTGGAGAGAGCTACTTCCGTTCGGTCGGCGTGTTGGAGTTGGTTTGGGAAAAGATGCCCGTCTCGATCACGTTAGGGCTTTGGTCCACCGTGATCGCCTATGTGATCTCGATCCCATTGGGAATTCGCAAAGCCATTCGGGACGGGTCCGGTTTTGATACGTGGACCTCCGCAGTGATCATCGTTGCCTATGCGATTCCGGGATTCCTGTTCGCGATTCTGTTGCTCGTCTTGTTCGCGGGCGGGTCCTACTATCAATGGTTCCCGCTCAGAGGGCTGACGTCGGACAACTTCGAAGACCTCAGCGCCATGGGGAAAGTTCTGGACTACTTCTGGCACATCGCATTGCCAGTCACCGCCTCAACCATCGCGGCCTTTGCGACACTCACACTGCTCACCAAGAACTCGTTTCTGGACGAAATTAAGAAGCAATATGTCGTCACTGCCAAGGCAAAGGGGCTTTCCGAAAGCCGCGTCCTATACGGCCATGTCTTCCGCAACGCGATGTTGATCGTGATCGCGGGCTTTCCCAGCCTTTTTCTGGGTATCTTCCTGTCGGGATCGCTGATCATTGAAACCATATTCTCGCTGGATGGACTGGGTCGGCTAGCCTTCGAGGCGACAGTGGCCCGCGATTATCCTGTGGTATTCGGCACGCTCTATTTCTTCGGCTTGATTGGCCTGATCGTCGGCATTCTATCTGACCTGATGTATGTCTTCGTCGACCCGCGCATCGATTTTGAGAGCCGCGAGACATGAAGCTATCCCCTCTCAATCAACGCCGTTGGACCAACTTCAAGCGTAACCGCCGCGCGCTATGGTCGCTGTGGATCTTCGCAATCCTGTTTGGCCTGTCTCTGTTCGCAGAGCTGATCGCCAACGATAAGCCGATCCTGATGAAGTATCGTGGCGAGTACTTCACCCCAATCACGACCTTTTACCCCGAGACCGCTTTTGGTGGCGATCTGCGCACAGAGGCGGTTTACCGCGATATCGAAATTCAATGTCTGATCAAAACGGGCGGCATCGAGGATTGCTGGGATGATCCGGAAGCCGTGATGGAGGAAGCCTCAACTGGTACCTTCAACGGTGAGCCGGTGGAGCAGGGCTGGATCATCAAGCCGATCATCCCGTTTAGCTATAACACAATTGTAGACCGTCCCGGGACAGCTCCAGCGGCCCCTGACGCGATGAACTGGTTGGGCACCGACAACACCTCCCGCGACGTGACCGCTCGGGTAATCTATGGGTTTCGCCTGTCGATCGTGTTCACGCTGGTGGTGACTCTGGTGTCGTCCATCATCGGGATTGCTGCCGGCGCTGTGCAGGGCTTTTTTGGTGGGCGCACGGACCTGATCTTTCAGCGGGTGTTGGAGATTTGGGGCGCAACGCCGAGCCTTTACGTGATCATCATTATGTTCGCCATTCTGGGCCGCAGCTTCTGGTTGCTGGTGTTCTTGTCGATCCTGTTTGGCTGGCCCGCTTTGGTGGGCGTTGTTCGGGCGGAATTCCTGCGGGCGCGCAACTTCGAATACGTCCGCGCGGCGCGGGCGTTGGGCGTTTCTAACACAACTATAATGTTCCGCCATATGCTGCCTAACGCGATGGTCGCAACGCTGACTTTCCTGCCGTTCATCGTGACAGGGACAATTGGGATGTTGGCTTCGCTCGACTTTCTTGGCTTCGGGTTGCCATCTTCCGCCCCGTCTCTGGGTGAGCTGACACTGCAAGCCAAGCAGAACTTGCAAGCCCCTTGGCTGGCCTTTACCGCCTTCACCACTTTCGCAGTGATGCTGTCGCTGCTGGTGTTCATATTTGAGGGCGTGCGCGACGCATTCGACCCCAGAAAGACCTTCCAATGAGCCTTCTTCTGGAAGTCAAAAATCTGACTGTGAGCTTCCGCCAAGACGGTGAAGTGACCGAAGCTGTCAAGGGTGTCTCTTTCCACGTCGACCGCGGCGAGACTGTGGCCTTGGTGGGTGAAAGCGGTTCTGGCAAATCTGTGTCGGCCTTATCCACGGTACAGCTGTTGCCCGATAGTGCCACCGTGACGGGACAAATCAGCTATGATGGGCACGATCTGACGGCTGCATCTGAACGCGAACTTCGTCGGGTGCGCGGCAACGACATCAGCTTCATTTTTCAGGAGCCTATGACATCGCTGAACCCGCTGCACACGCTGGAAAAGCAAATCACCGAAAGCCTGAGCTTGCACCAAGGATTGCGTGGTGACGCGGCGCGGGCGCGAGTGATCGAATTGTTGGAAAAGGTTGGCATTCGGAACGCAGAGAGCCGCTTGTCGAGCTACCCGCACCAGCTATCAGGTGGACAACGTCAACGTGTGATGATTGCCATGGCGCTGGCTAACGGGCCAGAACTTCTCATCGCAGACGAGCCAACGACGGCGTTGGATGTGACCATTCAGGCGCAGATTCTAGACCTTCTGGCCGAGTTGAAAGAGCGCGAGAAGATGTCGTTGTTGTTTATCACCCACGACCTTGGCGTGGTTCGAAAGATTGCCGACAGGGTCTGCGTCATGCAGCACGGTGAAATCGTTGAAACCGGCCCAACAGCCCAGATTTTTGATAACCCCCAACACCCCTACACCAAGCTACTGCTCGAAGCGGAATCGACAGGTGTTCCTGGTCCAGTGCCGTCCGATGCCAAGGAAATGGTTTCGACGGAGGATCTCCGCATTTGGTTCCCCATTCAGACTGGTCTGCTGAAACGCACGACTGGCTACGTCAAAGCGGTGAACGCCGCCACGGTATCCGTACGCGCAGGCGAGACGTTGGGAATCGTGGGCGAATCCGGCTCGGGCAAGACTACGCTGGCATTGGCGATCATGCGGCTGATATCAAGCCAAGGTCCGATCCGGTTCGAGGGTCGTGACGTACAAGGGTTGTCATCTAAAGAATTGCGGCCGTTGCGCGCCGATATGCAGATCGTGTTTCAAGACCCCTATGGCTCCCTTTCGCCACGCATGACCGTGGAGCAGATCATTGCCGAAGGGCTGGGGGTGCACGGCACCGACCCTGGGCGGGATCGCCGCGAAATGGTTGCCGACATCATGACTGAAGTGGGACTAAAGCCCGAAATGATGCACCGTTACCCGCACGAGTTTTCAGGCGGGCAGCGGCAGCGTATCGCGATTGCCCGCGCGATGATCTTAAGGCCGAAGCTGGTGGTTCTAGATGAGCCGACAAGCGCGCTGGACATGACAGTTCAGGTGCAAATCGTCGAACTCCTGCGCGATCTTCAGCAGAAATACGGGCTGGCATATCTGTTTATCAGTCACGACCTGAAAGTCGTGCGCGCAATGTCGCACAAAGTGCTCGTGATGAAGCAAGGCGACGTGGTTGAGACCGGCGACAGCGAGGAGCTGTTTGCGAACCCGAAGGTCCCCTACACACAGCAATTGCTTGCAGCGGCGTTAGACCTGAAGGCAGGGTAACCCGTCAGAGGCGTTTACGCCCCGGGGCCGCGCACTTCACAGTCATGACCACGGGCGCTCAGGCGCTGGCAGGCGAGTGTTGCCTTGTCTTGCGACAAGCCAACGAAGTTCGCTTCCCAGCCGCGTGGACGGTTCACGACTTTGCGCAGCGCTTCATCCAGCGTTCCGATCTCTTGCAAAGCCGTTTTCAGCAAGAGGCGCTCGGCGGTATTGCGAGTGGTGTAATTGCCCAGCGAGATAGACCAGTGCCGCCCGCCAGATGTCGAGGCGCGGGTAATAATGCGACGGGGTTCCGGCTTGCGGAGTGGCTCGGTCGTCTCAATAGCGGCTTGCACCAAATTTCGCGGCCTGCGTACTGGTGTCACTGTTGCTCCGGCGCTGGCAAGCTGCGTGCTTTGCGCAGCGCGTGTCGCAACCTCTTCGCGAGCTTGACTGACGTTGTTGTCGACACTTTCCACGATGGCCAGCAGCATATCTTCCGACGGTGCGCGGTCAGGACGTTGTGTCGGACGGGGGCTAGAACGGCGGGCGGTGATCGTCGGTGCGACCTTGATAACCTTGGGTTCGACCGGAGTTGTGACAAGGTTCGGACGCTCTGGTTTGCTGAGCTTGGCGCGGGATGGCGCGCGTTTGAAGCCCATGTCCAGAAGCTCTGCGACGCGTGCGTTGCGCGCGGCAGTGGAAGTGCCGCCAAACACTGTTGCGATCACACGCTCATTGCCGCGCTCTGCTGACGCCACCAAGTTGAAACCGGCGGCGCGGGTGTATCCAGTCTTGATGCCGTCCGCGCCTTTGTAGTTTTGCAGCAGACGACGGTTGGTGTTGGACACCTGACGTACGCCAGCGTGAGTCGTCTGGCGCGAGAACAGGTTATAGTACTGTGGGTAGTCATAAATCAGATGGCGACCCAGCGTTGTCATGTCTCGCGCTGTCGATAGGTGACCGTTTTCAGTGAGCCCGTGCGCGTTCTTAAAAGTGGTGTTGGTCATGCCCAGCGCTTTGGCCATTGCGGTCATCCGGCGCGCAAAGGCGGCCTCGGATCCGGCAACGGCTTCGCCGAGGGCTGTCGCGGCGTCGTTGGCAGATTTAACAGCGGCAGCGCGGATCAGGTAACGGATCGCAATGCGCTGGCCCGCTTTGAGGCCTAGTTTTGAAGGCTGTTCAGCGGCGGCCTTGCGCGAGATCTTGACCTTGGTGTCCAAGGTCAGTTCGCCGCGACGGATCGCGTCAAAGGTGACGTAAAGGGTCATCATCTTGGTCAGCGAAGCCGGATGAAGGCGTGTGTCCGCGTTGCGCGCATGAAGCACCTCACCGGTGCGCGCGTCAATCACAAGGGCCGCGTAGGGGGCTGCGTTCGTCGCCCCAGACCATGCCGATACCACTAGAATAACCAGTCCGAAGCGGACTGCGCTTAAAAGACGTAAAACCACGACGTCTGCCCATTTTGCCTCGGGAATGTCGTTGCATTCCCATTTATATTTTTCAGCCGATCACCGACCTTTGGAAAAGGCCTAGCACAAACTTCGGGTTCAGAAAACAGTTTAGTTTCAGGCGGTTTGGGGGTGTCGTTGAAGTGCCTCAGCCACATCTAGTGGGGAGAGTAGTTTCTGCCACTAAATGTCCGAAAAACAGGGCTACGTGGATGCTGTAAGCTCTAATTCGCAACGTTGTTGCTTCAATAAACTTTCGCGTTTCAGCTCGGTTTCCTTAGCCTTGAGCGACCGCAATTTGCGCTTTTCGACTTCCAGATCCACCGCGACGGGCTTCTTGGTGGTCACGGGTTGCGGATAATTACAGAAACTGAATCTGCCGTCATTCCCTACACCTGAGCCGACGCAGAAGTTGGTGTAAATCACTGTGCGCGTTTCTGTTTGTATGGCGTAGCCTCGGTCGATGGTGGCCTGCGTGTCGGCAATCAAGGCTTGAACGATGCGCAAATCCTTGACCGCATCCTGTTTGCAGGTCTCAAGGGGGCTGGCGCAACCTGTCAGCAAAAGGAGCGGGAGGATCAGAACTTTTTTCATGCGCCAACATTACTCCAGCTGCGACGGCAAGGGAACGTGACACTTGTCCCCTGCAAATGTTAGCACAACGTGAACCAAATAGGACAAGCCCGTGACAGCCGATTTCGACACCAAAAAAGCCCAAGCCTCTGCTTGGTTCCGCAGCCTGCGCGACGATATTGTTGCTGCATTTGAAGGTTTGGAGCAAACCCAAGCCGCAGGGCCTTTTGCCGCCGAACCAGCCGGTAAATTCGAAGTCACGGAAACGAAGCGCAGCTCTGACGACGGGTCGGATGCGGGCGGCGGCTTGATGAGCGTAATGCGCGGCGGGCGTGTGTTTGAGAAAGTGGGCGTCAACGTCTCAACGGTTTACGGCACATTGGGAGAGCGCGCGCAAAAAGCTATGGCGGCGCGTGGAGTCCCGGGCATGGATCAAGACCCGCGGTTTTGGGCGTCGGGCATCAGCCTCGTGGCGCATATGCAGAACCCGCAAACGCCAGCGGTTCATATGAACACCCGGATGTTCTGGACGCCGGGTGCGTGGTGGTTTGGCGGCGGGTCAGACCTGAACCCCTGTATTGAGCGCGATGAGGACACCGCGTTCTTTCACGGTGTTCTGAAGAATTACTGCGACAAGCATGACGGCGAGTATTACCCACGCTTCAAGAAGTGGGCGGATGAGTACTTCTATGTCCCTCACCGGAACCGTGCGCGTGGGGTCGGTGGCATCTTCTACGATGATCTGAACACCGGCGATTGGGATCGTGACTTTGCGTTTACGCAAGACGTGGGCCGCGCTTTCCTACCCGCCTTCATGGGGGTTACCGAAAAGTGGCGCGCTGCCCCTTGGACCGATGCCGACAAAGAAGCGCAATTGGTGCATCGCGGGCTCTATGCCGAGTACAATCTGGTCTATGATCGCGGCACCAAGTTCGGCCTAGAGACCGGGCATGACGCGAATGCTGTTCTGATGAGCCTGCCGCCCTTGGCCAAGTGGATCTAGTGGCCTAGCCTTTCTCGGACAGCAGATCCGTTTCGGCTTCTTCGACCACAGAATCGGCGGCAATTTCTGCCAGCTCTTCCTGCTCGTTGCCTAAGTCACCCTCAGCTGCGGAGGAGGCTGCGTCCGGCTCGCCAACTTTCGCAGCCTGCTTTGCGCTGTCGGCAAGTTCTTGATTTGCGATCGCCTGTGCGCGTGCTTCTGCCTTGCCGCCGAGTTGAAGCACGGGAACACCCTGCGGGAAGATAACTTCGCGTGCATCGTCAGGCATGGAGATACCTTCTTCGGTGAGTGCCTTCTTGACCAACCGGAGCAAGGCAGATTTCACCTTGAGCATGGAGTAGGCATGCGCATCGACCCAAAAATATGCTTTGATGTTCACCGTGGAGCTGCCGAGGCTATCCACCAGAATCATTGGGGACGGTTCTGATAGCACAGCCTCGTGACCAGCGATGACCCCAAGAATGATATCCTGCGCACGCGCGACAGAGACGTCATATCCCACGCCCACCTCCAACGTATCACGACGATTGGCAGACGCAGAATAGTTGACGATCGTGTTCTTGAAGATGGCTGCGTTGGGAATCTGAATGTGATTGCCTTCAGGGCTGAGCAAAACGGTGGAGCGTGTGTTCATCGACAAAACCGTGCCGCCCATACCAGTGACCTCGATATACTCCCCTGCGCGGAACGGGCGCCGGATTGACAGAAGCAACGAGGCAAGAAAGTTCTCTGCAATGTCGCGGAATGCAAAGCCGACCACGATCCCCAGAACGCCCGCACCACCGACCACTGACACCGCGATTTGGGTCAACCCGGCCACCTGCAAGACCACGAACAGACCCAGCAGGAAAATCGGCAAGGCGATAAACCGCGCCACGATATCGCGCAAAAATGGGGACGCAATTCCGCCAAGCAACCAACGGCGCAAACCCTTGGCAGCCAGTGAGGATAACCACCAGGTGAGGGGTAGAATAATCAGGGTTAGCAGAATCAACGGTAGTGACGTGATGATGCGATTGCCGACGCCTTTGATCTCGGAAAGCGCTGGGGCGAAAGACCAGTTCGCCTCTTGCACGACTTGAATGCGGTTGACGACTGCCACTACGTCTTGCGTCTTCGATGCAAGCTCACGTGCCCAGACCTTGTGATCGAGGCTATCGGTTCGGCCATCCAAGAAGACAATGCCGTCTTTCACCTCGACCCGAGAAAACTTGTACCATCCGGTAGAGCGCATGATCTCTACAACACGTTTGGCGATGGCGTCATCACGAGCCACAGGCTCTACCGAAACCGCTTGCGCAGGCGCAGTCACATCCTCCTGTGTTCCGGTGGCGTCTTGGGCCATCGCAGGAAGGGAAAGGGCGAACACTGCGCAAAGCGCGAAAAGAATACGGTTCATCATGGCCGCAACTCTAGCGGGGCGCGCGGCCTGCGTTCCAGTGAAAAGTGGGTGAAATCAATCGGTGGTTGTTTTGCGCACCGTGTCGATCATCAACTGCACATTTTTGGGATCTGCGTCAGGCGTGATGCCGTGACCAAGGTTGAAGATGTGTGGACCCTTAGAAAACGCTTTGACGATTGTGCGAGTCTCGTCGATCAGGTCTTGTCCACCGGTGACCATATGGCGAGAGGCGAGGTTGCCCTGAACGCAGCCGTCGACCTGCACGTTGGCGGCGGCCCATTCAGCAGAAACCGAGTTATCTATTGCGACGCAGTCAGCACCAGTCGCCTTGGCGAATCCGATATAGTTGTCGCCCGCTTCTCGCGGGAACGCGATGATCGGAGTGTTCGGATGACGCGCCTTGAGAGCGGTGATGATCTTCTTCGCAGGCTCAAGCGAATATTTCTGGAACGCGTCACCCTTCAGCGATCCGGCCCAACTGTCGAACAGCTTTACGACTTCTGCGCCAGCCTCGATTTGCATCGCCAGATATTCGATGGTCGAAGCGGTTATCAGGTCCATCAACGCGTCAAATGTCGCGGGGTTTTCTACGCGTAGTTTGTGAGCGGGTGCCTGATCCGGCGTGCCTTGGCCCGCGATCATGTATGTGGCCACGGTCCATGGTGCGCCTGCGAAGCCGATCAATGTGGTCTCATTGGGCAAGGCGGCTGCTAGATTACGCACTGTTTGGTAAACGGGTGCCAGATGCTCGTGCACATCTGTCGGGCCTTTGAGCTTTGCGAAGTCGCTTTGCTGGGTCACTGTGGACAAGCGCGGCCCTTCGCCTGTGACGAACCAAAGGTCTGCACCTAAGGCTTGCGGCAGGAGCAAAATATCAGCAAACAAGATGGCGGCATCGAACCCGTAGCGGCGAATTGGTTGAAGGGTCACTTCCGTCGCCAGTTCAGGGTTGTAGCAAAGGGACAAGAAATCACCGGCCTGCGCGCGCGTGGCCTTGTATTCCGGCAAGTAGCGGCCCGCTTGTCGCATCATCCAGATCGGCGGCGTATCCAGTGTTTCGCCTGCCAAAGCACGCATGATCTTTTTCTGCTCGGCCATTGCCAGACTCCCTTTTGTTGCGACCTCTTGTCCGCGCTGAGAGGTCCGAATGTCAAGGCGACAGCTTGTCAGCCTAAAGTGACCCATTTAAGCAGTCTCTCATGGCATTGAACCTACCAACCCCGACCTCACCCCTGCGGATTGGCACCCGCGGATCACCCCTAGCTTTGGCGCAGGCTTACGAGACCCGTGCGCGCCTTATGGCGGCGTTTGATTTGCCTGAGTTGGCGTTCGAGATTGTCGTGATCAAAACCACAGGTGACGCCATCCTTGACCGCCCGTTGAAAGAGATTGGCGGCAAGGGGCTGTTTACCCGAGAGATCGAAGACGACCTGCTGTCGGGTGCGATTGATATCGCGGTCCATTCGATGAAAGACATGCCGGTTGAACAGCCTGTCGGCTTGTTGCTCGACACCTATTTGCCCAGAGAAGACGTTCGGGACGCATTCGTGTCGCTGACCGCGAAGAGCATTGCCGAGCTATCCGAAGGTGAAACCGTGGGGACATCCTCGTTGCGCCGCCGCGCGCAGTTGTTGAACCGGCGGCCAGACCTGAACGTGGTGGAGTTTCGCGGCAACGTGCAAACACGCTTGAAGAAATTGAATGCTGGTGTCGCCACTTGCACTTTCCTTGCGATGGCAGGTTTGAACCGCCTCGGCTTGGACGCAGTGCCTGCGAACGGAATTTCCACAGACGACATGCTTCCAGCCGTGGCGCAGGGGGCTATCGGGATCGAACGTCGCGGCGACGATGCGCGTGTCGCAAAGATGCTTGAGGCGATCCATGACATCCCGACGGGACAACGCTTGGCGTGTGAGCGGGCCTATCTGGCGCAGCTTGACGGGTCTTGCGAAACACCCATTGCGGGGCTGGCCGAGCTGGATGGCGGCACCGTGCAGTTCCGCGCCGAAATTCTGCGGCCAGACGGATCCGAGGCGCTGAGTGACGCAGAGACTTCGACTATCGAGGATGCTGCCGAGATGGGTCGGGCGGTTGCGGACCGCCTGACTGCCCGCGCACCTAAAAACTTCTTTGACTGGAGAACGTAGGCCCAAACCCCTATCTATGCTGGAGACGCCTTTCTCATTCTCAGGAGTAATCTCATGAAGTTGTTGCTGGCTACGCTACTTGCCTGCCTGCCATTTGCCCTTGCAGCCGAAGAGGTCGGGCGTGTGGGTGTCGACTGGGTTGGAAACGACATCATTATCGAAGCGATCCCCGACCCTGATGTTGAGGGTGTGACCTGCCATATCGCGTATTTTGATCGTAGCTTGATCGACCGTTTGTCTAATGGGAATTGGTTTGAAGACCCGTCCAACGCTTCGATCGATTGCCGCCAAACGGGCCCGATCGTGATTGGAGATATTGATCGGTCCGATGATGGCGAAACGGTCTTTAGGGAAGGCCGGTCAATCGTGTTCAAGTCGTTGCGCCTGACGCGCATCTTTGACGAGGAAAATCAGGTCCTGATCTATCTGGCGCATGCCAACGAGTTGACCGAAGGCTCCGC
Source organism: Litoreibacter janthinus (assembly GCF_900111945.1). NCBI lineage: Bacteria > Pseudomonadati > Pseudomonadota > Alphaproteobacteria > Rhodobacterales > Roseobacteraceae > Litoreibacter > Litoreibacter janthinus. Next base: position 858,066 of record NZ_FOYO01000001.1, read on the forward strand.
GAAGATGGCAATTTCGACGATTCCGCTTTTCCAGGCCAAATAATCCCTGATTTCGATCCAACGAAAAAGGCCGCCCCAGAAGGAGCGGCCTTTTGATTTCTAAGCAAAACGCATTCGCGCTCAAGCCTGTCCTGAGGGCTTAACCCTGGCGGGCTTTAAAGCGAGGCTGGGTTTTGTTGATCACATATACGCGGCCCTTGCGGCGCACGACCCGGCAATCCCGGTGGCGCGACTTCAGGGAGCGAAGTGAGTTCTTAACCTTCATGTCTCTTCTCCTATTCGTCCAGCGCGGTGGGGCGCCTTCAATTAAAATCCGTTCAGATGGTGGGCACTACTGGGATCGAACCAGTGACCACTTCGATGTCAACGAAGTGCTCTACCGCTGAGCTAAGCGCCCATCTGACCTTCACTTTCCGAACCGATCCCACAGGTATGGGGACGCAGCCGAAGCACGTTGGTCCGCGCTCTATAGAAGGAGTCGGAAAGCTGTTCAAGGGCTTTTGAAAGCGCATTTTTTCGCCCTATACTCTTTGCAACAGGAGCGGGCATGACTCACGACGCCTATACACTGACCCTACCACAGGTCCAGACCAGCTGCATGGTCTTCGCCAGCCCCCATAGCGGGCGGGACTACAGCCATGACTTCTTGCGACGCACTATTTTGGATGAGTTGCAAATCCGCTCCTCAGAAGACGCGTTTATGGACAGGCTCGTCGCGCCCGCGGCGGCCCATGGTGCACCACTTCTGTCAGCAAGGATGCCGCGTGCTTTTCTGGACCTCAACCGTGCCTGCGATGAACTGGATCCGGCCGTAGTTGAAGGTGTCAAACGTCCGGGGCACAATCCGCGCATTGCGTCAGGGCTTGGCGTGATCCCTCGGGTCGTTGCAAACGGGCGCGCGATTTATTCTGGCAAGATCTCGTTGGCGGAAGCAAATGCGCGGATTGAAACTTACTGGCGGCCCTATCACGCCCGGCTCAGCCAATTGATGGATGATACCAACAAGACGTTTGGGCGTGCGGTGCTCGTCGATTTCCACTCTATGCCTCACGAAGCTGTCCAATCCGCTGCTCAGCCCGGTTTCGCGCGACCAGAGGTTGTCCTGGGGGATCGATTTGGCGCTGCTGCGGACGGGACGATTGTCGACCGGATCGAGACCATTTTTCTGGAGTCCGGCCTCCGGGTTAGCCGGAACTCGCCATTCGCGGGGGCTTATATCACTCAGGCCTACGGACGGCCGTCGCGCGGGCATCACGCCATTCAGATCGAAATTGACCGCGCACTCTATATGAACGAGCAATATGTCCGCCCGAATGGAAACTTCGATAGCTTTCGCAAGCTGATGGAGCGCGTTGTGGCGGAAATCGCTGACGTGGGGCGTAACGAAATACCTCTCGCGGCGGAATAGAGATCAGCGTAAGGATCGGCCTTTTTTGATGGCATCGTGCCCGAACTTTTCTCGAATCTTGTCTGTCGCACGCTCGGCCTCGGTGCGTTTTGCTGCATCTGGATCAAGCAAGTCCGGTGTACGGTCCGCGTCGTCCTGCGGTATCAGATCTGAAATTCCGACGCCCAAAAGGCGGTATGGACCCTCATTCACACTGGACATGAGGTCTCGCGCAATGCGGTAGATGCGATCTGCCAATTGCGTGGGATCACGTAAAGACTGCCGTCGCGTGACGATTTTGAACTTTGCAGTCTTCAATTTCAACGTGACGACGCGACCCGCAATCTGTTTGGCCTTAGCACGGTCCGACACCTTTTCGGCCATGCGCCAAAGATGGCCGTCCAGCAAATCTGCATCTGCCGTGTCGTCATGGAACGTCGTTTCGTTCGAGATGCCCTTTACGGGCTCTTGGGAGGAAACACGACGACGGTCTTGCCCGCGTGCCAAGTGCCAAAGCCGATCACCCATCGACCCAAACCTCGCATGCAGGTCTTGCCGATCCCACCGAAGCAAGTCGGCAAACGTGCGAATGCCCGCTTTCTCTAGGCTTTCGCGCGTGACGGCGCCAACACCCCATATCAGCGAAACCGGACGATCGCGCAGGAAGTCGTCAGTCTCCGCCTTGCCTATGACCGAGAAACCGCGTGGCTTGTCCAAGTCGGATGCGACCTTGGCGAGGAACTTGTTGTGGCTTAGGCCAATTGATCCGCTTATGCCTATTTCGCTTTCCATCCGGTTCACAAGGCGCGCCAGCATCACCGCGGGTGGAGCGTGGTGAAGTTTCTCTGTTCCCGTAAGGTCAAGAAACGCTTCGTCTAAGGAAAGAGGTTCAATGGCAGGGGTCAATTCCTCCATCAATGCTCGGATCTGACGGGAAACCGATACATACACGTCCATGCGCCCCCGCACGACTTCGGCCTCTGGGCACAGTTTGAGCGCCTGAAACATCGGCATGGCAGAGCGCACACCTTTAATGCGGGCGATGTAGCAGGCCGTCGAAACGACGCCGCGCCTGCCCCCGCCAATTATGACAGGTTTGTCGCGCAGCGCTGGATTGTCCCGCTTTTCGACCGAAGCGTAGAAGGCGTCACAATCCATATGGGCGATAGACAGCTCGAACAGCTCTGGATGAGACATGACCCTTGGGGATCCGCAGGCCGGACACCGCGCACCCTGATCGTATTGATGGAAACATGTTCGGCAAAGCGCTGGCATATAATCGTGATACGCCAGCGCGATTAGCGCGGCAATCTTATGCTACATAAGAGAGATGGAATTTCACGGCTCGAAAGTTGCGGTATTTATCGGGAATCGCCTGCTGGTTTCCCTACGCGACGATTTTAAAGATATCCCGTTTCCTGCTTGCTGGGACTTCGCGGGAGGAGGGTGCGAAAAGGGTGAGACTCCTGAGGATTGTGCCGTACGCGAGTTGAAAGAGGAATTTGGGCTTGAATTGACTCGGAACCAATTGGTCGGGAAAACGGCTTATCAAACGAACGCTCCGGCGGGGACTGCATATTTCTTCGTGGCCCATCTGCCCGAAGGGTCTGAATCGAACGTGGTCTTCGGGGATGAGGGGCAACGCTGGGCTCTCATGGCCATTACTGACTATCTGGCCCGCGATGATGCGATTCCACATCTGCAAACCCGCCTGCGACTGTATCTGGAAAGACTCTAGCCTCCGATATCGGACGAAACAGACCGTTTCTTTCTTCTAAACGCGCCTTTGGGACCCCATATATCCATTATAACAGTGAAGGGACTTTGATGATGGAAGACATTATTTTGGGATTTCTGGGCAATAATGCTGTGTTCTTGCTCTTGTTCGTTTTTCTGGTCGTTGTCGTCCTCGCAGGCGTTAGGATCGTCCCGCAAAGCGAAAAACACGTAGTAGAGCGGTTTGGCCGTCTCCGTTCGGTCCTTGGGCCTGGCATCAACTTTATTGTGCCATTTCTCGACCGCGTTGCGCACAAGATTTCCATTCTTGAGCGTCAGTTGCCAACCAACCGACAGGATGCCATCACCTCGGACAACGTGCTGGTCCAAGTCGAAAGCAGTGTCTTCTACCGCATCATTGAGCCGGAAAAGACAGTTTATCGTATCCGCGATATCGACGCTGCGATTGCGACGACTGTTGCTGGTATCGTGCGGTCCGAGATTGGTACGCTGGAACTTGATGAGGTTCAGTCGAACCGCGCACAGTTGATCCAACGCATTCAGGGCGCCCTGGAGCGCATCGTGGATGACTGGGGTATTGAAGTTACCCGCGCTGAAATACTTGATGTGAATCTTGATGAGGCCACTCGCGCAGCCATGTTGCAGCAGCTCAACGCGGAGCGCGCGCGTCGTGCGCAGGTGACCGAAGCAGAAGGCTCCAAGCGGTCGGTCGAACTGAATGCCGACGCGCAGCTTTATGCGGCTGAGCAACTTGCCAAAGCGCGCCGCATCCAAGCGGATGCTGAAGCCTATGCGACCGGCGTGGTTGCAGCTGCGATTCAAGAGAACGGAATTGAGGCTGCGCAATACCAAGTGGCGCTGAAGCAAGTCGAGGCGCTGACTGAAGTCGGCAAGGGTGCAGGCAAGCAAACCGTTCTGATGCCGACAAGCGTGCTGGATGCGTTCGGCGATGCCTTCAAACTTCTGAAAGGGAGGACCTGATGGAACAATACATTCTCTGGAACCAATACTGGGTCTGGTTCGCTTTGGCTTTGGCGCTGGGCGTGTGTGAGATTCTGCTGCCGGGATACATTTTGTTGGGCTTCGCTTTGGCGGCGGCCGCAATGGGAATTGTGTTCGCGTCCGGCATAGGCCCCGCGCAGGCGATGATGGACTCACTCCCTGTCACCCTGTCAATCTATGGCGGGATGTCGTTGGTGACCTGGTTGGCCTTGCGCCAGTATTTTGGACGGCGCGACGGTCAAGTCAAAGTCTGGGACAAAGACATCAACGAAAACTGATTCCTTTTTCTGACAATTCAGAAAATGTGTATCCCCGTGTCGTCTTGGCGCGGGGATACACGCTTCTAACACCAAAATAGTTTCATAAAATTATTCATTGTGTCCATTTCTGACGGTCTTGTGAGGCGCTGCTCTTTCTTGCACAAACTCTGTTCATGCGCGCACCAGTCGTGCGCAATTCTCAACAAACTGTTCATTGAGAGTGATCGCTCCAAGCTCCAAATTAGGTTCATCAACAGCAACAACGCTGAACCTGAAAAACGAAACTGGAGTACACAAAATGAAAACCATCATCGCAACTGTTATCGCCCTGACCGCAACCGCACCTGCTTTTGCAGAAGTGAGCAATCCACAAGCGTTCTTCGCAATGGGCAACGATTCCGCCGCTGAATTGACCATCGGGGATACGTCGACCGGTAACCTGAACCAGGCCCTGAAAGTTGGCATCTCCGCAAACGAGTCTGCCGCTGAAATGAACGCAAAAATTGCTGGCACCGACGTCAGCCGCAACGTTCAAGCGTTCTTCGCACTGGGCAACGACTCCGCCGCCGAGCGCATTCTGAACTAATCCAAAGGTCTTCCTCCTCCCAAGACCTCAAACGGGCTCCTCTTAACCGAGGGGCCCGTTTTTTATGGAAGCTCCGCCAAAATGGCCTGCGCCGCATCGCGAGGATTCGACGCCTGCCAGACCGGTCGGCCGACGACGATATGATCCGCGCCGTCGCCAATCGCGCTGGCAGGGGTCGAAACACGCTTTTGATCGCCAAGGGCCGATCCCGACGGGCGCACGCCAGGGGTCACAATCAACCGTCCCGCGGCTTCTGGCAGGGCACGGATCATCGCCGCCTCTTGTGGGGATGCAATCACACCGTCCGCACCTGCCTCAAAAGCCTTGGCCGCGCGTTCCAATGTGATTTCGCGAAGGTCACCCGCCTTGATGCACCCGTCGTCTAAATCCGACCGGTCCAAGGAGGTGAGGATAGTAACGCCCAAGATCTTCAAGTTGGTGCCCGACGCTCCCTCTTTTGCTGCACGAACCACTTGCGGATCACCATGTACAGTCAGGAAGTCGTGGTCGAATTGCGCAAGGCCGCGCACTGCAGCTTCGACTGTAGCGCCGATGTCGAAAAGCTTCATGTCGAGGAAGATACGCTTACCATGCTCGTCTTTGAGCTCATTGGCGAGCGCGAGGCCACCGCCAGTCAGCATTCCGAGGCCGATTTTATAGAAACTAACGCTGTCTCCCAAGCGCTGAGTCAATTCAAGCCCAGCAAGGGCGTTTGGAAGGTCGATCGCGACGATCAGGCGGTCATCAGACATGGGGGAGGGCCTTTGCAGCTAGGGGTTTTCCCTTAGCTGCATGTCTGAGGCCTTTCCGTCAAGCTGCGGTGGAAATTTCCGACAGGCCCATAGTGTCTTTAAACTGGCGGATCATATCGTTCAGATGAACCAACCGCCCAGTTTGCTTGATCGGCGACCGAGACATGAATTTCGCCCGCCCCTTCGCACGGTGTGCTTTTGCCCTTTTGACCAAGACAGTAGCGACTGCACTGAAATCGGTGTCTATCGGCAAAGGTGCCGAGATTGGAACCTTGCGGGTTTCGTGCCCCTCGTGGAATACGACCAAAGCTTCGAAGCAACGCGTTGCGGCGTTGTAATTCAGGTTTTGCACTTCTGTTTGATAACTGCTCATAGTTACCTCCTTTTCCTTAATAACAACGTAGGAACGGAAAGGTTCCGTCGCCACTCAGGCTCGGTCACAAGGCAGTGAATCGCTGTAATGTCGGGATTTTGTGATCACACCCCTTGAGCGTGCGGAAGTCGCACCCCATCTACGATTTGAGGTTTGTCAAAGCACAGTGCCGCTTAGCGGGCTACAATTCGACAAAGGCTTAATGAAAGGAACGTACCCAATGGATTTGGAAAAATTCACCGAGCGTGCCCGAGGATTCATCCAGGCCGCGCAAACAATCGCAATGCGTGAGGATCACCAGCGTCTTGCACCTGAACACCTACTCAAAGCGATCATGGACGACGAGCAAGGACTCGCCTCCAACCTGATTTCCGCTGCTGGCGGAGCGCCTGCGCGCGTGAAAGAAGCCGTTGAACTGGCTATGGGTAAAATCCCGAAGGTCACTGGCTCTGGCGGGCAGGTCTATATGGACAGCCAAACCGGCAAAGTGCTGGACGAGGCGGAGAAACTGGCGAAGAAGGCTGGCGACAGCTTTGTGCCCGTTGAACGCATGCTTTGCGCCTTGGCGATGGTCAAAAGCCCTGCAAAGGACGCGTTGGACGCGGGTGCCGTGACGGCGCAAAAGTTGAACTCTGCCATCAATGATGTTCGTAAGGGCCGCACCGCGGATAGCGCCAATGCCGAAGAAGGCTATGACGCCCTGAAGAAATATGCACGCGACCTGACCGAAGCTGCGCGTGAAGGCAAGATTGACCCGATCATCGGCCGGGACGAAGAAATTCGCCGGACGATGCAGGTTCTGTCGCGCCGCACCAAGAACAACCCTGTTTTGATCGGGGAGCCGGGCGTGGGTAAAACTGCGATTGCCGAGGGTCTTGCACTGCGAATCGTGAATGGCGACGTGCCTGAATCCCTGCGCAACAAGCGACTGATGTCCTTGGATATGGGCGCGTTGATTGCAGGCGCGAAGTATCGCGGCGAGTTCGAAGAACGCTTGAAAGCGATCCTGTCCGAAGTGACTGCCGCTGCCGGCGAGATCATCTTGTTCATCGACGAGATGCACACGCTGGTCGGTGCTGGCGCAAGCGAAGGGTCCATGGACGCCTCCAACCTACTGAAACCCGCCTTGGCACGAGGCGAATTGCACTGCGTCGGCGCGACGACTTTGGACGAGTATCGCAAACATGTTGAGAAAGACGCGGCTTTGGCGCGGCGCTTCCAGCCTGTGATGGTGGAAGAGCCAACTGTTGAAGACACTGTCTCGATCCTGCGCGGTATCAAAGAAAAGTACGAACTGCACCACGGCGTCCGGATTTCGGACAGTGCGTTGGTCGCTGCGGCAGAACTGTCGCACCGCTATATCACCGACCGCTTTTTGCCAGATAAGGCCATCGACCTTGTTGACGAGGCTGCATCACGGTTGCGGATGGAAGTCGATTCCAAACCGGAAGAACTGGACGCACTGGATCGCCAGATCCTTCAATTGCAAATCGAAGCCGCTGCCTTGGAAAAAGAGGATGATGCGGCTTCCATGGATCGTCTCGAGACGCTTCAAAAAGAGCTGGCGGAGCTGCAAGAGCGCTCGTCCGAGATGACGGCGGCTTGGCAGGCAGAACGCGACAAGCTGGAGGGCGCACGTGATCTGAAGGAAAAGCTGGACAGGGCGCGGGCTGAGCTCGACATCGCCAAACGCGAAGGCAATCTCGCCAAAGCGGGTGAGCTTTCCTATGGTGTGATTCCAGAGCTGGAAAAAGCGCTAGTAGAAGCGGAGAGCCGCGAAGAAACTCAGATGGTCGAAGAGGCCGTGCGGCCCGAACAGATTGCCAGTGTGGTGGAGCGGTGGACCGGTATCCCGACCTCCAAAATGCTGGAGGGCGAACGCGACAAACTGCTTCGTATGGAAGAAGAGCTTGGTCGTCGTGTGATCGGGCAACGCAGTGCTGTGCAGGCGGTCTCGAACGCGGTGCGCCGTGCGCGGGCTGGGCTGAATGACGAGAACCGGCCTCTGGGCTCGTTCCTGTTCCTTGGACCAACCGGCGTCGGTAAAACAGAGCTGACCAAAGCGGTCGCCGAATACCTGTTCGACGATGATAGCGCAATGGTGCGGATCGACATGTCCGAGTTCATGGAGAAGCATGCCGTGTCTCGTCTGATCGGTGCCCCTCCGGGCTATGTCGGGTATGACGAGGGCGGTGTTCTGACCGAGGCCGTGCGGCGCAGACCCTATCAGGTTGTGCTATTCGACGAGGTCGAGAAAGCCCACCCCGATGTGTTCAACGTGTTGTTGCAAGTGCTCGATGACGGTGTTCTGACGGACGGCCAAGGCCGGACTGTGGACTTCAAGCAAACACTGATCATCCTGACCTCCAACCTCGGGGCGCAGGCACTGAGCCAACTGCCTGATGGTGCGGATGCGGCCGGGGCCAAACGCGACGTCATGGATGCGGTGCGGGCCCACTTCCGCCCCGAGTTTCTGAACCGACTGGATGAGACGATCATCTTCGATCGCCTTGCCCGCGAGGACATGAACGCGATCGTGGACATCCAGATGGCCCGTTTGGAAAAACGGCTTGCTGGCCGAAAGATCGTGCTGGCACTGGACGAAGACGCCAAGCAATGGCTGGCCGACGAAGGCTACGATCCCGTCTTCGGTGCACGTCCTTTGAAGCGCGCAATCCAGCGTTCGTTGCAGGATCCATTGGCCGAGATGATCTTGGCTGGCGAAGTTCTCGATGGCTCTACGGTCGAGGTAAGCGTCGGTCCCGAAGGTCTTCTAGTTGGGGGTCGCGTGAGTGCGTCCAACAGGCCCAAGCCGGAAGACGCAGTGGTTCACTAAACGAAAAAGGGCGCCGGTTTCGGCGCCCTTTCTTAATTCAGCCCAAGCATTTTAGCTTGCCGGCATGATGACTTTGTCGATGACATGGATCACGCCGTTCGAGGCTTCGATATCAGCCGCGGTAACATTGGCATCATTCACCATAACGCCGCCTTCGGTCTTGATAGTGATCTCGCCACCTTGCACAGTCGGAGCGGTCATGCCGTCAGACAGATCGCCCGACATGACTTTGCCGGCTACCACATGGTAAGTCAGGATCGCGGTGAGTTGGTCCTTGTTCTCTGGCAGCAGCAGGCTCTCGACCGTACCATCTGGCAGGGCCGCGAATGCTTCGTCCGTTGGTGCAAATACCGTGAACGGGCCTTCGCCTTTCAGTGTGTCAACCAGACCTGCGGCTTGAACAGCGGCCACCAGTGTGCCGAAGCTGCCAGCGCCTACTGCAGTGTCGACGATATCTTTGGAGTGGCCGTCAGCGAAAGCTGGCGCGGTCAGGGCAGCGGCGGCGGTCAAAGCGATAAAAGTTCTGCGGATCATTTCGTAGTCTCCCGTAGTATTACAAAAGACGCCCGTGATTGAGCATCGGAACCGATACGCACGAAACCCTTGGCAGGATGCCGCCGGTTGGAGGTTATTTTGGCTTGATCAGAAGGGCTGGCGGACTAAGCCGCGCGGAATTCCGGTTTCCAGTGACATTCTTGTTATCGACTGTGATCGCCAAGGGCTGCGCCGACCTTTCACTTGCTTGTATTCCAAACGCATCCGACAGTAGCGGGACAGATTTGAGAGGGGCAGAAATGTGGATGTTTGACTGGGCTGGCTGGGTGATCGAAGTGATGGCACTGGCCTTCGTGGGGGTGATTGGGCTGTTGGTTCTTTTGGCCCTGATCATGTTCGTTATCGACCGCGCCCAAACCAGCGATGCCATCCGGCGCAATTACCCCGTCATCGGGCGCTTCCGCCACATCTTTACAGAGCTAGGCGAGTTCTTTCGCCAGTACTTCTTTGCGATGGATCGCGAAGAACTTCCCTTTAATAGGGCGCAGCGCGACTGGGTGAACCGTGCGACAACGGGTGAGGGGAACACAGTTGCGTTCGGCTCCACACGCAATTTGTCGGTGGTCGGAACGCCGCTATTTGTAAACGCGGCGTTCCCGCCTTTGGATAACCAGTTCTCGTCATCGGAACCGTTGGTAATTGGACCCGCTGCGCGCCACCCCTACGAGGCGAAATCCTTCTTCAACCTGTCAGGTATGTCCTACGGTGCCATCTCTAGGCCCGCGGTCACCGCGCTCTCGCGCGGCGCGAAAGAAGCGGGCATCTGGATGAACACGGGCGAAGGCGGGCTAAGCCCCTATCACTTAGAAGGTGGCGCAGACATCGTGTTTCAGATCGGGACCGCCAAATACGGGGTTCGGCATAAGGATGGGTCCTTAAATGACGAAAAGCTGCGCGAGGTCGCGTCACATCCAGAAGTTAAGATGTTCGAGATCAAACTGGCCCAAGGCGCCAAGCCCGGCAAAGGCGGCATCCTGCCCGGCGCCAAAGTAACCGCCGAGATCGCGGCAATTCGAGGGATCGACGAGGGCCAAGACAGCATCTCGCCCAATCGTCATGTCGAAGTGTCGAATTTCGCCGAGCTGTTGGACATGATCGCCCATGTGCGCGAAATCACCGGCAAGCCGACCGGTATTAAAACAGTATTCGGCTCGGACCAGCCATTCCGCGAGCTGTTTGATCTTGTGTTGCAACGAGACGAGGCTCCTGACTTCATCACATTGGGCGGCGGGGAGGGCGGAACTGGTGCTGCACCTCTGCCACTTATGGATCTTGTCGGCGTTCCTATTAAAGAGGCTTTGCCGGAAGTGGCGAACCTGCTGCGAGAATATGGTTTGAAAGATCGTATCCGTCTGATCGCATCCGGCAAGCTGATGGTGCCGGGTGATGTGGCTTGGGCGCTGGCAGCGGGGGCGGATTTCGTAACCTCCGCGAGGGGCTTCATGTTCAGCCTTGGCTGCATTCAAGCACTGAAGTGCAACAAGAACACTTGCCCGACCGGCATCACAACCCACGACCCGAGGTTCCAGAAGGGGCTTGTGCCAGAGGACAAATATAAGAAGGTCGCGCACTACGCCAAAGGCATCGTGAAAGAGGTGGAACTGATTGCCCACTCCGTCGGTGTATCAGAGCCGCGCCAAATGCGGCGCGAGCATGTTCGTATCGTACAGGACACGGGCAAGTCAGTCGGTATGGATGTGCTTTATCCCCTAAAGGATCGCGTTTAGGCGCATATCGCGGGCCGTAAAGGGTGTGGCTCCGTGGCCGTCTGAGATCAATTTTCTGCGAACCCTGAGCCACAGTACTGGAAAACGCTGCGATGCAGCATTAGGTTTAGGTCAAGAGGGGATCACAGCGCCCAGTTTTAACTGGGGCACCAAAAAAGGCTCGGTCCTGTGAATTCCGGCACTTTTACACTGCAGCCGCACATTCGACGCTTGTGGCAAGCTGACCAGCCCAGTCTGGTCGATCACTTCCAGAGGCTTGATACGGCCTCAAGGCGCCTTCGCTTCGGAGGTTTGGTGAGCGACGCGTTCGTAAAAGATTATGCCGAACACGTCTTGTCACTCGATGCCGTTGCCTTTGGGGCTTTCCCTGATGGCAAATTGCGTGGTGTTGCCGAACTTCGCTTCCTTCTTAAGGTGTGGCCTTGGAGCGCTGAAGTCGCCCTATTGGTCGAGCCGTCCTGGCAAGATGAAGGCATCGGTGACGCCTTGCTCAATCGCCTCATCTCGGCTGCGCAGAACCGGGGAATTAAGAAAGTGCACATGCAATGCCTGCGGGAGAACATGCGTATGCAAAGTTTGGCCAAGAAGCACGACGCTGTTCTGGACTTTGACATTGGAGAAGTCGAGGCGACGCTGGACCCGCCTTGGCCGACGCCGATGTCGGTATACGCAGAACTGTTTGGGTGAGCGCAGCAGGGCGCGTGCATTGAAATCATTCCAACAGTTTCGTGAGGAAGCCTCATTTGGTTTTGAAGGAGGGATGAGCTAGGTCATAAGGAGCACATGCAAAGGCGAGGACACTCCTACTATGGCAAACCGGTTCAAATCAGATCTGACTTGGAATGACGTCACTCCTGAAAACGTATTCCTGAACCGGCGCTCTTTTATGACCGGCGCCTCCGCGTTGGCGGCAATGGGTATCGCGGGCCCATCACTGGCGTCCCAGTATTCGACAAACGAAGATCCCAACGCGTGGGAAGAGATTACACAGTATAATAACTTCTACGAGTTCGGCACCGACAAGTCCGACCCTGCCGAATATGCAGGGGCACTGACGACTGATCCGTGGGAGGTTGAAATTGACGGCCTGGTTGAAAAGCCGGGCAAGTACTCCTTCAAAGACATCATGGCCGCGATGACCGTCGAAGAACGGATTTACAGATTCCGCTGTGTCGAAGCGTGGTCGATGGTCATCCCGTGGAATGGTTTCGAACTGGCCGACTTGTTGAATATGGCAGGTGTTCAGGATGGCGCAAAATACGTGTCGTTTGAAACGCTGCTTCGCCCTGAAGAGATGTGGGGCCAGAAGCGCCGCTTTATCCCGTGGCCCTACCGCGAAGGTCTGCGTTTGGACGAGGCCATGCACCCGCTCACTATTATGGCGACGGGAATTTACGGCAAACCGATCCCCAACCAGAACGGCGCGCCCCTACGGCTCGTTGTGCCTTGGAAATACGGGTTCAAGTCCAT